>NZ_JAHUTH010000026.1:0-133182 GCF_025376855.1 Variovorax endophyticus | reverse complement strand
TCGCGGCGCCGCTGGCCGATCGCTTCTATGTGATGGAGCATGGCCGCATCGTCGAGAAGTTCGGTGCCGCGGATCTGGAAGCCAGGATGCCGGTGCTCAACGAATTGCTGGGAGTCTGAGGCGATGACGACTGTCTTTGGTTTTCCCGTGCAAGCCTTGCTGAGCCAACTGCTGCTGGGGCTGGTCAACGGGTCGTTCTACGCGATCCTGAGCCTCGGGCTCGCGGTGATCTTCGGGCTGCTCAACGTCATCAACTTCGCGCATGGCGCGCTGTTCATGGTGGGCGCGGTGTTCAGCTGGATGGCGATGAGCTACCTGGGCATCGGCTACTGGGCGATGCTCGCCGTGGCGCCGCTGGTCGTCGGCCTGCTCGGCGTGCTGATCGAGCGCCTGTTCCTGCGCTGGATCTACAAGCTCGACCACCTCTACGGCCTGTTGCTCACCCTGGGCCTCACGCTGCTGATCGAAGGCGCGTTCCGCTCGGTCTATGGCGTCTCGGGCCTGAGCTACGACACGCCCGCGGCACTGGCCAGCGCCAGCGATCTGGGCTTCATGGTGCTGCCCAACTACCGTGCCTGGGTGGTCGTGGCCTCGCTGGTCGTGTGCATCGCCACCTGGTTCGTGATCGAGAAGACCCGCATCGGCGCCTACCTGCGCGCGGGCACCGAGAACCCGCGGCTGGTCGAGGCCTTCGGCGTCAACGTGCCGCTGATGATCACGCTGACCTATGCCTTCGGCGCCGGCCTCGCCGCCTTCGCGGGCGTGCTGGCCGCGCCGGTGATCCAGGTCTCGCCGCTGATGGGCCAGAACCTGATCATCGTGGTGTTCGCCGTCGTCGTGATCGGCGGCATGGGCTCGATCATGGGCGCCATCCTCACCGGCCTGGGCCTGGGCGTGATCGAAGGGCTCACCAAGGTGTTCTACCCGGAGGCCTCGTCCTCGGTCGTGTTCGTGATCATGGTCATCGTGCTGCTGGTGCGCCCGGCCGGCCTGTTCGGCAAAGAAAAGTGAGTCCGCGGTCATGAAGAAGATTTCTCTCGTCCTCTATCCGCTGCTGATCGCCGGGCTGCTGCTCGCGCCTTTCCTTGGCGCCTATCCGGTGTTCGTGATGAAGCTGTTGTGCTTCGCGCTGTTCGCGGCCGCCTTCAACCTGTTGCTGGGCTTCGCCGGCCTGCTGTCCTTCGGGCACGCGGCGTTCCTCGGCTGCTCGGCCTATGTCGCGGGCCAGGCCATGAAGGCCTGGGGCCTGACGCCCGAGCTCGGCCTGCTCGCGGGCACGCTCACCGGCGCCTTGCTCGGCTGGGTCTTCGGCGCGCTGGCGATCCGCCGCCAGGGCATCTACTTCGCGATGATCACGCTGGCCTTGGCGCAGATGATGTTCTTCGTGGCGCTGCAGGCGAGGTTCACAGGCGGCGAAGACGGCCTGCAGGGCGTGCCGCGCGGCAAGCTGTTCGGCCTGCTCGACCTGAGCAACGACCTCACGATGTACTACGTCGCGCTCGCCGTGTGCGTGCTGGCCTTCCTGCTGATCGTGCGCACCGTCCATTCGCCGTTCGGCCAGGTGCTCAAGGGCATCAAGGAGAACGAGCCGCGCGCGCTCTCGCTGGGCTACGACGTCAGCCGCTTCAAGCTGCTGGCCTTCGTGATCTCGGCGGCGCTGTCGGGCCTCGCGGGTTCGCTCAAGACGCTGGTGCTGGGCTTCGCGACCTTGTCCGACGTGCACTGGACCGCGTCGGGCCAGGTCGTGCTGATGACGCTGGTGGGCGGGCTCGGCACGCTGTCGGGCCCGCTGGTGGGATCGGCCGTGGTGGTGCTGCTGGAGAACAAGATCGGCGAACTGGGCAACCTGCTCGCGCGCATCACCACCATCGACTGGTTCAACACGCTGGGCGAGTCGGTGACCATGGTCACGGGCCTGATCTTCGTGGTGTGCGTGCTGGCCTTCCGCAAGGGGATCATGGGCGAGGTGGTGGCGTTCATGGCGCGGCGCCGCCGGTAGCCGGCCCGAGCGTGCTGGATGACGATGCCATCAGAAAAACCTATGGTGGTATCAATACCTTGTAGTTTTCGGCGCCGCGCGCGGACCCTAGGATCCGTGCCACATGAATGAAGAACAAGGCCTTCGCGCCCCTGGCCGCATCGGGCTGTCGCAATCGGGCTTCATCGCCACGGTCACCATCGAGAACCCCGGCCGGCGCAATGCGCTGACGGTGGCGATGTGGGAGGCATTGCAGGCGGTGTTCGCCGACCTGCGGCAAAGCGAGACGCTGCGCTGCGTGGTGCTGCGCGGTGCGGCGGGCAACTTCGCGGCCGGCGCCGACATCTCGGAGTTCGAGCAGGTGCGCGCCACGCGCGAGCAGGTGACGGAGTTCCACGAGCAGTGCGTGTCCGGTGCCCTGTGCGCCATCCACGACCTGCCCGTGCCGGTGATCGCGCTGATCGAGGGCGCCTGCGCGGGCGGCGGCCTGGAGATCGCCTCGGTCTGCGACCTGCGCATCGCGGGCCGCGGCGCCCGCCTCGGCATCCCGATCCGGCTGCTGGGCTTTCCGCTCGCGCTCGGCGAGATGGAATGGCTCTACCGGCTCGCCGGTCCCGCGCTCACGGCCGAGCTGCTGTTCGAAGGCCGCATGCTCGATGCGCAGACCGCGTGGGCCAAGGGCCTGCTGACCGACGTGGTCGACGATGCGGATGTCGAGCGGCGCGCCCAGGCGGCCGCCGAGGCCGTCGCGCAGAGCGCGCCGCTGGCGGTTCGCGCGCTCAAGCGGCAGCTGCGCCGCCTGATGGAAGACCCGAGTCCCGTGACGCGGGAAGAACGCCTGGCGAGCTATGCCTTCGCGGACACGCAGGACTACCGCACGGGACTGCGCGCCTTTCGCGAGAAGACCCGTCCCGAATTCGTCGGCCGCTAGCACGCCGGCCGGCGCCTTGCCGATCGCCCCTCAAGAAAGACCTCTCATGACCCAAGCGCTGCCCCTCGCGGGCCTCCGCGTGCTCGACCTCTCGCGCGCGCTGTCCGGCCCGTTCTGCTCGATGATCCTCGGCGATTTCGGCGCCGAGGTCGTGAAGATCGAGCCGGCGCCGCACGGCGACATGGTGCGCCAGTGGGGACCCTTCGCCGAGGACACCAGCGTCTACTACCTCTCGGGCAACCGCAACAAGAAGAGCGTGGCGCTGGACTTCCGCCACCCCGAGGGCCTGGCGATCGTGCGCGAGATGGCAGCGAAGGCCGACATCCTGGTGGAGAACTTCCGCGCCGGCGTGATGGCGCAGATGGGCATGGGCCAGGCCGAGCTCATGGCGCTGAACCCCGGGCTGATCCACGGCAGCATCACCGGCTTCGGCAGCGACGGCCCCAAGGGCCACTGGCCGGGCTTCGACCAGATCGCGCAGGGCTTCTCGGGCTTCATGAGCTTCACGGGCACGCCCGAGTCCGGCCCGCAGCGCGTGGGCGTGGCGATCGGCGATCTCACCTCCGGCATGTGGACCGCCATGGGCATCCTCGCGGCGGTGATCCAGCGCCAGGCCAGCGGCCAAGGCCAGAAGGTCGAGACCTCGCTGCTGGCGAGCCTGGTCGGGCTGCTCAGCGTGCAGGGGCAGCGCTACCTGTCGCTCGGCGAGGTGCCGGCGCCGGTGGGCAACGTGCATCCGGTGATCGCGCCGTACGGCGTGTTCGAGGCGCAGGATGGGCCGCTGAACATCGGCGGCGCCACGCAGGAACAATGGGTGAAGATCGCCCGCCTGCTCGGCCTGGAGGCGCTGCTGTCGGATCCGCGCTTCGTCAACAACGCGGCGCGCATGCAGCACCGCATCGCGCTCAAGGAATTGCTCGAGGAACGCCTGCGCACGCAGCCGCGCGCGGCCTGGACCGCGCAGATGGTCGCGCTGGGCATTCCGGCGGGGCCGATCAACGACATCGCCGACGTGTTCGCCGATCCGCAGGTGCAGCACTGCGGGCTGGTCGAGGAGTTCACGCATCCCGTCATCGGGCCCATGCGGCAGGTCGGCAACCCGGTGCGCATCGACGGCTTGCGCGAGGGCAGCGTGCGCCTGCCGCCACCGCTGCTCGGGGAACACACGGTCGAAGTGCTGAGGGATTTCGGCTATGGTCGCGAGCGGATCGACGCCTGGCTCGCCGACGGAGTCGTAAGTCAACACGGCCTCGGCTGAGTTCGGACCTCACCTCTCCACCATCGGCCTGCCCCCGCGCCGGGCAGCCATCACCCCTTCTCGCCATGGAAATACGCCAGCTGCGCTACTTCGTCGCCATCGTCGACAGCGGCTCGCTCTCGCGCGCGGCAGCGCTGGTCCACATCGTCCAGCCCGCGCTGAGCCAGCAGATGACCCAGCTCGAGGAAGAGCTCGGCACCCAGCTGCTGCAGCGCAGCGTCAAGGGCGTCACGCCGACCGATGCGGGACAGGCGCTGTACCGCCATGCGCAGCAGATCCTCAAGCTCGCGGGCGACACGAAGAACGTGGTGAAGGCGTCGGACGCGGGCCTGAGCGGGCGCGTGCGGCTCGGGCTGCCGTCGAGCATCGCGATGGTGCTGGTCGGGCCGCTGATCGCGGCGCTCGAGGAGCGCCATCCGCAGATCGTGCTCGAGGTCTACGAGAGCCCCAGCACCTTCCTCGCGGCGCACCTGATCAACGAGCGTGTCGAGCTCAGCGTGCTGGTCGACGACGTGGCGCTGCCCGGCATCGAGGCGGTGCCGCTGGTGGACGAGCCGCTGTACTTCGTGCAGCCGCGCCGCAAGCCGCTGGTGCGCGCGGGCCGCAGCATCGACCTGCCGACGGTGGCCAGCGTGCCGCTGATGCTCACGACGCAGGTCACCACCTTGCGCGACCTGGTCGACCGCGCCTTCGCCGAGGCGGGCGTGGCGCCGCAGATCAAGGCCGAGGCGAGCTCGATCCACACCGTGCTGGCGATGGTCGCGCAGGGTGGCGCGGGCACCGTGATCCCGCATTCGGCGCTGGCCTGGCATGCCGCCGCGCAGTTGCTGCGACAGACCCCGATCGAGCCGCAGATCGTGCGCCGCGCGACGCTCGCGCATTCGCGCCTGAACCGGTTGCAGCCCGCCGCCGCCTGCGTGCACGCACTGATCGTGAGCGTGGTGCGCGAGCTGGTGCGCTCCCGCCGCTGGGACGGGGCCCGACTGGTGGCCGGAAACTGAGCGTGCGTGGCGCCATCGCTCGGCGCTATACCGGTAGCAGGATTTCGTAGTGTTCAGTTCGGGAGGCCGTCCCTACAGTCGACTGCACAAATCGACGGAGACACCATGAACATCCTCAGGGCCACACGGCTCGTATCCTGGGCGCTGATCGCCATGCCCCTGCTGGCGGGCGCGCAGCCCGACTATCCCGCGCGCCAGCCGGTGCGCCTGATCGTGACCTTCGCGCCGGGTGGCGGCTCCGACACCATCGCGCGCTCGCTCAACGCCAAGATGAGCGAGAAGCTCGGCCAGACGGTCATCGTGGAGAACAAGCCGGGCGCCGGCGGATCGATCGCCACCGACTACGTCGCGAAGGCCGCGCCCGACGGCTACACGGTGCTGTTCACCGTCTCCTCGCACAGCATCAACCAGGCCCTGTACCCCTCGCTGCCCTTCAACACCGAGCGCGACCTGCGCGGTGTCACGCTGATCGGCGCGCTGCCGCAGGTGCTCGCGGTCCATCCCTCGGTGCCGGCCAGCAATCTCAAGGAGTGGATCGCGCTGGGCCAGCGCGATCCGCGGTACCGCCAGTACGCGACCGGCGGCATCGGATCGCCGGGCCACTTCGCGGGCGGGCTGCTGCAGTCGATGGGCAAGCTCTCGCTGCAGCACATTCCCTACCGCGGCGCGGGACCGGCGATCGCGGACGTGGTGGGCAACCAGGTGCCCGCGGTGTTCGGCACCTTGAGCGGCGCGCTGCCGCACATCCGCAGCGGCAAGCTCAAGGCGATCGCCGTGACCTCGAAGGAGCGCTCGCCGCTGCTGCCCGAGGTGCAGACCATCGCGGAGTCGGTGCCGGGCTACGAATCCGACACCTGGATCGGCACCTTCGTGCCGCACGGCACGCCGCAGGCCGTGGTCGACAAGCTGCACCAGGCCACGCTCGCGGCCCTGGCCGACAACGAGGTCAAGGCACGCATGGAAACCCAGGCCGGACGCGTGATCGGCGGTTCGCCCGAGGCGCTCGACAAGCTGGTCTCGCAGGAGATCGTGCAGTTCACGCGCGTGGTGCGCGAGCAGGGGATCAAACCCGAGTAGGCGCTCGATCGAGCGAGCTGGCGGCTACCGCGCGGCGCCCTTGGCGGGACATGGGTAGAGCTCGCGCATGTGCAGCCGGAACGCCTGCTCCATCGGCATCGTCCGCTGCTCGGGCGGCAGGTGCAGCAGGAAGGGGATCAGCGTGTCGGTGGTGACCTTCGCGGACTTGCCGGGGCAGCTGTCGATCGTGGTGCCCGCGGCCCTGGCCTTGAGCACGTCGGTGCGGTAGTTGTCGCCGATGTTCGCCAGCCCGCGGATCGCCGCCACGTAGTCGGCGTTCTGCTCCGCGCGCTCGGGACCGACCTCGCCGAGCACCTGCGCGCCGCGCAGGAAGTCGTCCACCGTCAGCGATGCGCTGCGGTCGGGCCCGATGGACGGCGGGAGGTCGCGCGAAGGCGTCTGCGCCAGCGCCGCCGGGAAGGCGAACATCGCGAGCAGAAGGGCGGCACCGGCAAGGCGCCGCACCGGTTCAGAGACTGTTGGCTTCACCACCGGGCAGGTTGTAGGTCTCGGAACCGGGGAATGCATCGGAAGGCTTGGGGATCGCGCGCCTGTGGATGGCGGCGAAGCTCAGGCAGCAGGCGGCGCCGACGATGGGAATGAGCCATACCAGGGCCAGCTGCCATGCGCGCTGCGGCCCCGAGTAGAAATCGCTGCGCAGCACCACGACCGTTGCGGCCAGGTCGCCCGCGAGGACCGCGATGGCGATGGCTGCGAGGACGTAGGGAAGGGGGCCGTGCAATGGGTGTGCTCTGGGGAGGGGTCGAACGAATGTAGCGAGGGGGTTGCGCGGGCGTCAACGGCCTGGAACAGATTGACACAGCGGAAACGTCTTTCGCTCCTCGATGCGGCTTCAATGCGCGGCGACTTCGGCCGCCTCGTCCGGCAGGCTCCCCTTCGATTTCACGAACGCCTGCATGTGCTTCAGGAAGGCGTTCGCCGCCGGCGTCAGCTCCGCGTCGCTGCGCGAATAGACGCCCATGTTCCGCTTGACCGTCGGCCTCACCAGCATCCGCGTCTGCACGCCGGTGCGGCGCGAGAGCTGGCGCACGTTGACCGGCAGCGCGGCCACGCCCATGCCCGCGGCCACCATGCTGATCAGCGTGGAGGAGAAGGTCGCGACATGCGCGGGCACCGGCCGCAGGCCGACCGAATCGAAGGCCGCGTCGGCCAGTGCGCGCGACGGGCTCTGGTCGGACAGGCTGATCAGCGGATGCCTGGCCAGCTCGCGCCAGGTGACGGCGCCGCGCTCCGCGAGCGGATGGCCATCGGGCACCAGCGCCACCAGATGGTCCTGGTAGAGCGTGACCTCCGTCAGCCCCGGCTCGCCTTCGACCAGCGTGCCGACGCCGAGGTCGACCTCGCCGCGGCGCACCTGGTCGCGGATGGTCTCCTCGAAGCCGTCCTTGAGGATGCACTGGATACCCGGATGGCGCTGCTGGAACGACTGGATCACCCAGGGCAGCAGCGTGGCGGCGATCACGATGGAGGCGGCCACCGTGACCCGGCCGCGCTTGACCTCGGCCAGCGCGCGCGATCCGGCGACCGCGGCCTCGAGGTCCTCGAGCGCCTTGCGCGCCAGCGGCAGGAACTCGGCGCCCGCCTCGGTCAGCTGGACCACGCGCGTGCTGCGGTAGAACAGCCGCAGGCCGATCTGCTCCTCGAGTTCCTTGACCAGCGTGGACAACGCGGAGGGCGACAGGTGCATGCGCTCGGCCGCGCGGGCGAAGGCACCGACCTCGGCCACCGCGAGGAAGGCGCGGATCTGGCGCAGCGTAATATTCATATTTGGCGAATAATCGTTCGGATCATTCTGATTGTCCAAGCATTGAGCCGGTGCTGCAATGGCGCCGTCCATCGATCAGGAGCATCCCCATGACGACATCCGCCACGGCGAACACGGCCCCGCGCGCCGAAGACCGGCCCGCATCCTCGACCAGCCCGCGGCGCGTCGCCGCCGCGAGCCTGGTCGGCACCACGCTGGAGTTCTACGACCACTTCGTCTTCGGCACGGCGGCGGCGCTGGTGTTTCCGAAGCTGTTCTTCCCGCAGACCGATCCCTTCGTCGCGACCATCCTGTCGCTGCTGTCGTACGGCATCGCCTTCGTCGCGCGGCCGGTGGGCGCCGCGATCTTCGGCTCGCTGGGCGACAAGCTCGGGCGGCGCTTCGTGCTGGTCTCGACCTTGCTGGTCATGGGCCTGTCGACCTTCCTGATCGGGCTGCTGCCGACCTACGAGCACGTCGGGCTGCTCGCGCCGCTGCTGCTGGCGCTGCTGCGCTTCGCCCAAGGGCTCGCGCTGGGCGGCGAGTGGGGCGGCGCGGCCCTGATGGTCAACGAGTTCGATGCCAGCGGGCGCCGCCGCGGCTTCTACGGCAGCCTGGTGCAGGTCGCGAGCCCGATCGGCGTGCTGATCGCCAACGCGATGTTCGGCTTCATGAACACGGTCACCACCGACGCGCAGTTCATGGACTGGGGCTGGCGCGTGCCCTTCCTCGCGAGCATCCTCCTGGTGGGCATCGGCTACTTCATCCGCCGCACGATCGAGGAATCCCCGGTCTTCAGGAGCCTCGAGAAGAGCGCCCACAAGGCCGAGGCGCCGCTGGCCGAGACGCTGCGCAAGCACTGGCGCCAGGTGCTGCTGGCGATCGGGGTGCGGGCCGGCGAGGGCGTCATCTGGTACGTGTTCTCGCTGCTGCTGCTGATCTACGTGCCGAACCGGCTCGGCCTGCCGCGGCAGGTGGCCTTGAACGCCGTGCTGTGGGGCGCGGCGGTCGGCGTGGTCGCGATCCCGCTGTTCGGCGCGCTGTCCGACCGCTTCGGCCGCAAGCCGATGTTGCTGCTCGGCGTGGCCGCCTCGATCGTCTGGTCGTTCGCGTACTTTCCGCTGCTGGAGACGCGCAATCCCTCGCTGGTGGTGTTGGCCTCGGTGATCGGCATGGTCTGCCAGGCTTCGCTGTGGGCGCCGCTCGCGGCCTTCATCCCCGACATGTTCGAGTCCAGGGTGCGGTGCACGGGCGCATCGCTGGGCTTCCAGCTCGCGGGCGTGTTCGGCGGCGCGCTCGCGCCCAGCATCTGCGTCTGGCTGCTCGACCGTTTCGACAGCCCGCTGTCGATCTCGATCTACTGCACCCTCGGCCTGCTGCTGATCGGGGTGTGCGTGGCGAAGGCGAAGGTGCAGCGATGAGCGAGGCGGTGCGCGACTTCATCGGCTACGGGCGCGTGCGTCCGGACTTCGAATGGCCGGGCGGGCGCCGCGTCGCGCTCAGCGTGGTCGTCAACTACGAGGAGGGCGCGGAGAACTGCGTGCTCGAGGGCGATACCTTTTCGGAGGTGCTCAACAGCGACGTGTCGGGCGCGACGGCGCGCGCCGGGCGCCGCAACCTGGTGGTGGAGTCGCACTACGAATACGGCAGCCGGGCCGGCCATTGGCGCATCCTCGACCTGCTCGCCGAATGCCGGGTGCCGGCCACCTACTTCGCGGTGTCGGGCGCGCTCGAGAAGCATCCCGAGGCCGCGCGATCGATCGTCGAGGCCGGACACGAGGTGGTCTCGCACGGCGCGCGATGGATCGACTACGACGAGGTGCCCGAGGCGACCGAGCGCGCGCACATGGTTCGTTCGCTCGACGTGCTCGAGCGCCTGTGCGGCGAACGCCCGGTCGGCTGGTACACGGGCCGCGTGAGCCCGCGCACGCGCGCGCTCGCCGTCGAGCAGGGACTGCAGTACGACTCGGATGCCTACAACGACGACCTGCCGTACTGGACGCGGGTCGGCGACAAGCCGCACCTGGTGCTGCCCTACAGCTTCGACTGCAACGACATGCGCTTCGCCTCGGCGCCGGGCTTCGACACGCCCGACGACTTCACCGACCACCTGCGGCGCACGCTCGCCTGCCTGCGGCGCGAGGGCCGCCGGCAGGCGTCGATGATGTCGATCGGCCTGCACCTGCGCCTGGCCGGGCGGCCCGGGCGCACGGAGGCGCTGCGCGAGTTCCTGCTCGCGGCCTCCGAATTCCCCGATGTCTGGTTCTGCCGGCGGCGCGACATCGCGCAGTTCTGGCGGCATCGCTTTCCGGCCACGCCATGACGGCGAGGACGCTGTTCCTCAATCCGAACTCGAGCCGCGAGATCACGGCCACGCTGCGGCGCCACATCGCGCGCGGCGGCTGGCCGTCCGGATGCTGGGCCGCCGCCGAGGTCGAGGCGGCGCCACGGATCATCGGCTCCGCCGCCGACAACGCGCGGGCCGAGGCGGCGCTGGCGCGCGCTTTGCCGGGCTTGAGCGAGGGCTTCGACCGGGTGGTGGCGATGTCGTCGGTCGACACGGGCTACGAGATCGTGCGCGAGCGCTTCGGCGATGCGGCCCATGGTTTCACGCGCAGCGTGCTGGCGCTGCACCGGAAGCGCGGCCACCGGCTCGACATCGTGACCTTCGACCGCGGCATGACGGCGCTCTACGAGGCCGCCTTCGAGGCGACCGGCCATGCGGGCACGATCGACGGCTGGCAGGTGATCGATCTCGCGCCGGCCGTCATCGCCGCGCAGCCCGAGATCGTGCTGGATGCGCTGCGCGAGCGCTGCGAGGGCTTCGGCGGACGGCAGCCGGTCTTCGTGGTCGGCGTGGTCGGTCTGGCGCTTGCCGCGGGGCTGCGCGATGCCGGCATGCGGCAGGTGATCGATCCGGTGGCGGACCTGCTCGCCTGGCTCGGCGAGGGCTGAAGCGCCGACGGCCCGCTCAGCCCCAGCGCGCCAGTACCTCCGCAGCCGGCGTCGCCTCGCGCGCCGCCGGCCCCTGGATTCGCGAAGGCGTGCGCGAGAAACGCGGCGCCGGTGCCGGCTGCCGCACGCCTTCCACCTCGACGAAGGCCTCGCGCGCACTTTGGTGCGGATGCGCGGACGCCTCGCTCAGCGCGAGCACGGGCGCGACGCAGGCATCGCTGCCGTCGAACAGCGCGGTCCATTCGTCGCGGCTGCGGGTGCGGAACAGCCGCTCGAACTCGGCGCGCAGCGCGGGCCAGCGCGCGCGGTCGTGCTGCGCGTCGCGCAGCGCGGGGTCGACGCCCAGGCGTTCGCACAGTTCGGCGAAGAACTGCGGTTCGATCGGCCCGATGCAGACATGGCGGCCGTCGCCGGTGGCGTAGCTGCCGTAGTAGGGCGCGCCGCCGTCGAGCGCGTTGGTGCCGCGTTCCTCGCGGAAGGTGCCGCGCATCGCGCTGGTGGCGAACAGGCTCATCAGCGAGTTCACGCCGTCGACGATGGCCGCGTCGACCACCTGGCCCTGTCCCGAGCGCCGGCTTTCTAGCAGCGCGGCCAGGAGGCCGACGACGAGGTAGAGGCTGCCGCCGCCGTAGTCGCCCACGAGGTTCAGCGGCGGCACCGGCGCCCCGCCGGCCGGGCCGATGGCATGCAGCGCGCCGGTCAGCGCGATGTAGTTGATGTCGTGGCCCGCGGCCTGCGCGAGCGGGCCGTGCTGGCCCCAGCCGGTCATGCGGCCGTAGACCAGCCGCGGATTGCGCCGCAGCACCTCGTCGGGGCCCAGGCCCAGGCGCTCCATCACGCCGGGCCGGAAGCCCTCGACCAGCACGTCGGCACGCGCCAGCAGGCCCAGCACCTCCTCGCGCGAGCCCGGGTCCTTGAGGTCGGCCAGCACCACGGTGCGGCCGCGGCCCGTGATGTCGCTGCGGTCGCCGAGTCGGCGCGCGGGGCGGTCGATGGTGATCACGTCGGCGCCCATGTCCGACAGCAGCATGCAGGCGAAGGGCGCGGGCCCGAGGCCGGCGAATTCGACCACGCGCAGGCCGGCGAGCGGGCCGCTGGCCTCGTGGGGAGTGAAGGTGGGATTCATCGTGGGGAGGAAGGTGTGTGGGGGTTCTGTCGTGCCGCATGCCGCGCGATGCGCCAGCCGAACACGATCGCGGGCCCGAGCGTGATGCCCGGGCCCGGATAGGCGCCGCGCATGATCGAGGCCATGTCGTTGCCGCAGGCGTAGAGGCCCGCGATGGGTTGCCCGTCCGGGTCGAGCACGGCGCCGTCGGCATCGGTGGCGAGACCCGAGCTCGATGCGGCTTCGCCGGGCCAGACCGCCAGCGCGCAGAACGGCGCTTGCGCGATCGGGCCGAGACAGGGGTTCGGCGCATGCGCCGCATCGCCGTTGAAGCGGCCGAGCTCGGTGCTGCCCTTGCCGAAGTCCGGGTCCTCGCCGGCTTCGGCATGGCGGTTGTGGCGCGCGATGGTGGCGGCGAGCGTGCGCGCATCGATGCCCAGCCGTGTGGCCAGTGCGTCGATGTCGTGCGCGAGCACGAGATAGCCCGATGCCTCGTGCCGCCGCAGCGCGCTCGCGCGCGTGCCGGGCGGGATCGTGCCGAGGCCGTAGGCGCGCACGAAGGCCGCGTCGCAGACCAGCCAGGCCGGCGGCGTCGATGCGCCGGGGCGCATGCGCGCGAGCAGGGCTTCGACGAAGTGGTGGTACGAGGCGCTCTCGTCGACGAAGCGGCGCCCGTCGGCATCGACGGCGATCAGCCCGGGCTTGGCGCGGTCGAGGTACAGGTGCGGAAAGAGCCCGGGTTCACCGCCGGCGCGCGGTGCCAGCGAAACGGGCTGCCAGAAGAAGTCGCCCCGATGGCGTTCGAGCCGGGCCCCGGCCCGCAGCGCGGCATCGAGGCCCTCGCCGCGGTTGCCTTCGAAGGACTGCGGCCGCAGCGTGCGCGGCGACACGCTGGCCGGCGCCAGCTCGGCGCGCAACGCCGCATGATGGCCGACACCGCCGGTGGCGAGCACCACGCCGAGGCGGCTCGCGATGCGCCGCGTCGATCCCTCGTGGTCGAACAAGCCACCCGTGACGCGGCCCGCCGAGATATCGAGTTGCCGCAGTCGCATGCCGAAGCGCACCGGCACGCCGGCCTGCCGCAGGCTGAAGTACAGCCGCGCGACGAGCGCATTGCCCAGCACCAGGCGCGTGCCGCGCGCATGCGTGAGCCGGTCGCGCGCATGGCGCAGCACCAGCCGCGCGGCATGGCGGAAGTTCGCGATGCTGCGCCAGCGGTAGGCCAGGGCCTGCACGTCGGCCTTGTTGGCCATCATGCCGCCGAGCACCATGAACTCGGGCATCGGCGCGCGGATGCGTTCGAAGTCGTGGCCCAGCCGCCGGCCGTCGAAGGGCAGCGGCGAGAGCGCGCGTCCCGTCACGGCCGCGCCGGGCAGCGCGAGGTAGTCGGGATGGCGGCCGGCCGAGGCGAAGCGCAGTTCCGAACGGGCCTCGAGGAAGGCGATCGCCTCGGGGGCGCTCGCGAGGTAGGCGGCGCGCAGCCCGCGCGGATCGTCGGCGCCGAGGATCGCGTCGAGATAGCGCGCGGCCTCGGCGGCCGAGTCCGCGAAGCCCGCCACCGCGCCCTGCGCATTGCCGGGCACCCACAGCGTGCCGGCCGAGGTGGCGGTGGTGCCGCCGACCTGTTCACCGGCTTCGCACAGCACCACGTCGAGACCCATGAGCGCGCCCGCGAGCGCGGCGCTCATGCCGCCCGCGCCGGCGCCGATCACGAGCAGGTCGCAGGTGTCGGCCTCCTGATCGCCGGTGCGCGCGGACTCAGGCACGCCGCCACTGCAGCAGCGCGTACGGCGGCTGCGCATCCGGATGGTGTTCGAACACGCCCTCGACCTCGGCGCCGATCTCCACCGCCTGCATCGGATCGCCGAGCAGGTTGCCGACCATGCGCACGTTGCCGGCCCCGGGCAGTTCGACCAGCACCACGAGGTAGGCGCCATGGTCCTTGAGCGCCGCATGCGCCGGATGCCAGACGCGTTCCCAGCTGAAGATGCGGCCGCGCGGCGCGACGTCCACCCAGGCGGGATCGAAGGCATGGCAGCGGTGGCAGATCCACTCGGGGCCGAACTGCCAGGTGCCGCAGTGGGTGCAGCGCTGCACGCGCAAGACGCCCTCGCGCAGGCCTTGCCAATAGGGTTCGGACAATCCGTCGGGCTCCGAAACGGGGATCGGCAGGCCCGCGGGCAGGTAGCGTTTCTCGTCGTTCGTGTCGTTCACAGCACGTTCTCCGATGCCAGCAGCAGGTCGCTCGCGGGCGTGACCATCGGGCCGCCGATCACCAGCGCGACATCGCTGCGCGCCGCCTGGCTGGTCGAGCTGCCGCGCACCTGGCGCACCGCCTCGAGCACCAGCTCGAAGCCATGCATGTAGCACTCGGCGAGATTGCCGCCGCTGGTGTTCAGCGGCAGCCGGCCCGTGGGGGCGACGAGGTTCTCGAGCGTGAGGAAGTCGTTGGCCTCGCCGGGTTCGAAGAAGCCGTGCTCGGCCAGCGCCATCGCCACGCCGCCGGTGAAGTTCTCGTAGCTCTGCACCACGCCCACGTCGGCCGGCGCGATGCCGGCCATGGCATAGAGGTCGGGGGCCACGGTGTCGAAGCCCGCGCTCGCATAGCGCGGCGCATTGTGCGGATGGGCGCCGGCGCGAAAGCC
Source organism: Variovorax endophyticus (assembly GCF_025376855.1). Taxonomy (NCBI): domain Bacteria; kingdom Pseudomonadati; phylum Pseudomonadota; class Betaproteobacteria; order Burkholderiales; family Comamonadaceae; genus Variovorax; species Variovorax endophyticus. Next base: position 118,467 of record NZ_JAHUTH010000026.1, on the reverse strand, counting down.
CGAGCCCGAGGCCGCGCCGAGCAGGTAGGCGGGCTTGTGCGCGAAGTCCTTCGCGCGCTCGGCCGCCACCAGCACGATCGCGGCAGCGCCGTCGTTCTCCATGCAGCAGTCGTACAGGTGGAAGGGCTCGGCGATCCAGCGCGAGGCGTCGTACTTCGCGGCGTCGAGCGGCTTGCCGTGCATCACGGCGCGCGGATTGGCCTGCGCATGGTGGTAGGAGGCGAGTGCGATGGCACGCAGCGCCTCCTGTTGCACGCCGTGCTCGTGCATGAAGCGGCGCACGCGCATAGCGAAGCGCTGCGGCGGCGAGAGCACGCCATGAGGCATGAGGTAGGCCTTCTCGCCGGAGATGGTGTCGATGCCGCCGACCTGTCCGAAGCGCCCGTGCTGGCCCTGCGCGAGCGCGCGGAACACGACCACGCAGTCGGCCAGCCCGGCCGCGATGGCGGCCGCGCCATTGGCCACCGCCGCGGCGCAGCCGCCACCGCCGCCACCCCACTGCATGGTGGCCGAGCGCAGTCGGTGGATGCCGAGCGCGGCCGCCAGCCGCGAGGCCTCGCTGCGGTCGTCGCTGTACGAGGCGAAGCCGTCGATCTCGCGCGGATCGAGGCCTGCGTCGGTGCAGGCGGCGAGGATGGCCTTGAGCGCGAGCTTGAACTCCGCGTCGGGCGACTGGCCGTGGCGGTAGTAGGTCGTCTCGCCGATGCCGACCACGGCGACCCGGCCGCGCAGCGTGCGGTTGGTCATGCCGGCGTGCCGGCGGGTTCGTGCCGTTCGGCGGGCGGGCCGAAGGCGCCGGCGCGCGCGAGCGCCGCGAAGCGCGCTTCGTCGTAGCCCAGCGCCTCGCGCAGCACCTCCTGCGTGTGCTGCCCGACCGTGGGCGCGGCCACCGGGTCGGCGATCGGCGTGCGCGAATAGCGGATCGGCAGCGCCATGTTCGGCACCCAGCCCACCTGCGGATGCGGGATGCGCGTCACCAGCCGGCGCTCGCGCGCCTCGGGCGAGCGGATGGCCTCGCCGACCGAGCGCACCTGGCCGCAGGGCACGCCGGCCGCGCGCATGCGCGACTGCCAGTGCGACCAGGGCTGCTTCGCGAACGCCTCGCCGAGCAGCGCGAACAGCAGCTCGCGCCGCTGCGAGCGCTCGCGGCCGCTGGCATAGGCCGGGTCCGCGGCCACGTCGGGCCGCTCGAGCACCTGCGTCATCAGGCGCTGGAAGATCTTGTTGTTGCCGCAGTTGATGTAGAACGAGCCGTCCTGGGCCTCGAACACGCCCGAGGGGCAGGTGTCGGGGCTGGTGTTGCCGTGGCGCTGCGGCTCGGCGCCGCTGAACACGTGCTGCAGCGTCGCATAGCCGGTCATCAGCACCGCGTTGTCGAACAGTGCCACCTCCACCGCCTGCCCGCGGCCCGTGCGCTCGCGCGCCACCAGCGCGCCGAGGATCGCGTTGGCCGCCATCATCGCGGTGCTGATGTCCATCACCGGCGACAGCGCGCGCACGCCCTGGCGGTCGGCATAGCCGTTCATCGAGACGAAGCCGCTCTCGGCCTGCGCGATCGGATCGAAGCCCAGGCGGTCGGCGAAGGCGCCCTCGCGGCCGTAGGCCGACACCGAGCAGTAGACGAGCTCGGGATTGGCCTTGCGGCAGCTCTCGTAGTCGAGCCCGAAGCGCTCCATCACGCCGGTGGAGAAGTTCTCGACCACGACGTCGGCGCTCGCGACCAGGGCGCGCGCCACCTCGAGGCCTTCGGGCGTCTTCAGGTCCAGTGCCACGCTGCGCTTGTTGCGGTTCGACCAGAGGAAGGGCGCGCCCTGCGCGAGCTCGGGATGCACCGGCGGGTACTGGCGGAAGTCGTCGCCGCGCCCGGGCGCCTCGATCTTGATCACGTCGGCGCCCATGTCGGCCAGGATCATGGTGGCGAAGGGGCCGGCGATGAAGTGGGTGAAGTCCACCACCTTGATGCCGGCCAGCGCCTGCGGCGCGCCCGCGGGGCGCGGCTGGTGCTCGGGGAAATCGGATTCCAGTTTTTCAAGCATGAGGGCGGTTCTCACATCTGGATGTTGGCCTTGCGCACGACCGGGCCCCATTGGCCCATCTCGTCGCGGATGAGCTTCTCGAGCTCCTGCGGCGTGCTGCTGCGCGCCTCGACGTTGCGCACCGAGAACATCTTGCGCACCTCGGGTCGCGCGACCGCGGTCACGATCGCGTCGTGCAGCTTCGTGACGATCTCGTCGGGCGTGTCCTTCGGCGCGAGCACGCCGAACCAGGCCGAGCTGCGGAAGCCCGGCACCTCGTCGGCGATGGCCTGCAGACCCGGCACGGTCTCGGTGGCCTTGGGCGTGCCCACGGCCAGGTAGCGCACCCGGCCCGAGCTCACCAGCGTGGCGCCGTCCAGGCCGGTCACGAAGGCTGCCTGCAGCTGGCCGCCGGCGAAGGCGGTCATCATCGGCGCGCCGCCGTTGTAGGGGATGTGCTGCATGCGCAGGCCCGCGGCCTCGTTGAAGTACTCGGCCGTCAGGTGCGACAGCGAGCCGTTGCCGACCGAGCCGACGTTGAGCGCATTGCCGTTCTTTTTCGCGTAGGCGAGGAAGTCCTTCAGCGTCTTCGCCGGGCTGTCGGCGGGCACGGCCAGGATCATCGGCGTGATCGCGACGGTGGAGATCGGGCGCAGGTCCTTGAGCTCGTCGTAGGGCACCTTGCGCATCAGCGAGACCACCGCATTCGGGCCGGTGTTGCCGAACACCAGCGTGTAGCCGTCGGGCGCGGCCTTGGCCACGTAGTCGGTGCCGATGGTGCCGCCCGCGCCGGGCTTGTTCTCGACGATCACGGTCTGGCCCAGCGTCTCGCTCATCGACTGCTGGATGGCGCGCGCGAGCTGGTCGGTGCTGCCGCCGGCCGCATAGGGCACGATCATGCGGATCGGCTTGTTCGGATAGCCGCCCTGCGCATGGGCGGGCAGGGCGCCGAGCACGAGCGCGGCGCAGGCGGCGCCCAGCAGCGCGCGGCGGGGGAAGAAAGAGCTTGTCATCGGGGGTCTCCTTGGGTTCGTGGGTGTCGTGTCAATCCGTGTCGCCGAGCACGCTCGACCAGTAGCTGCGCGCGCGGTCCATGTGGCGCAGGATCAGCAGTTGCGCCTTGGCCGCGTCGCGCGCGCGGATGTGGCCGAGCAGGCGGCGGTGGTCGAGCAGCGAGGCGCGACCCTGCACCGTGTCGGCGAACATCGCCTCGCGGCGCCGGCCGGTGAAGCGGTAGAAGGCATGCAGCACGCGCACCAGCACCGAGTTGTGGGTGGCATCGACCAGCGCGACATGGAACTCGGTGTCGGCCGCGGCGATGTTGCCGCCCTCGGCCAGCACCTGCTCGGTGCGCTGCAGCACGGCTTCCATGCGAGCGAGGTCGGCCTCGGTGCGGCGCTGGCAGGCCAGGCCCGCGGCCAGCACCTCGAGATGGCCGCGCACCTCCATCGTCTCGGCCACTTCCACCGGCGTGGGCACGGCGCCCATGTCGGTGAGCATCACCAGCGCCTCGAAGCTGCCTTCGCGCTCGACGTGCCGCAGGTAGATGCCCGAGTTGGGCCGCGATTCGACGATGCGCAGCGTGACCAGCGTGGCCAGCGCCTCGCGCACCGCGTTGCGGCCGACGCCGAGGCGCTCGGCGAGGTCGCGCTCGGAGGGCAGCCGGTCGCCCGGTTGCAGGCGCCGGTCGCGCAGGTAGGCGAGGATGCCGGCGATGGCGCCATTGCCCGCGCCCGCCGCGTTGGAAGCACTGGCTTCCTGCGGTTCCGCCGTGGTGTCGAGCCGGGTCGTCATGGACTGCTCACCTGCCTCAGAGGTCCAGGACCAGCGTCTTCGAGCGCGAGCCCGAGCAGCAGATCATGATCGCCTCGTTCGACTGCTTCTCCTGCGCATCCAGGTAGTCGTCGCGATGGTCGGGCTCGCCCGCGATCACGCGCGTGCGGCAGGTGCCGCAGACGCCGGCGCTGCAGGCATAGGGCACGTCGATGGCGTGGTCGAGCAGCGTGTCGAGGATGGTCTTGCCCGGTGCCACCGCGAGGCGCTGGCCGCTGCGCTCGAGCACCACCTCGTAGCCGCCCTCGGTGGCGGCCGCGCTGCCGGCGGCGAAGCGCTCGAAGTGCACCGTGTGCGCGGGCCGGCCGGCACAGGCCTCGACGAAGGCGTCGATCATGCGCGCCGGGCCGCAGCAGTACAGGTGCGCGCCGGCCGGCGCGTTGCGCACGATGGCCGCGATATCCAGCCGCTCGGCCCGCGAGGAGCCGAAGCAGAACTCGACCTCGCCGCGGCCGCGTCCGCCCTGCATGGCGCGCAGCGTGTCGGCGAAGGCGGTCTCCTCGGGCGAGCGGCCCGCGTAATGCAGCTGCCAGCGCCGGCCCAGCTCCTCGAGCCGGTGCAGCATCGACAGGATCGGCGTGATGCCGATGCCGCCGGCGATGAAGACCGAGTGCGCGGCCTCCTCGGCCAGCGCGAAGTCGTTGGCCGGCAGGCCGGCGCGCAAGCGGTCGCCCACGCGCGGCTGCGCATGCATCCAGGCCGAGCCGCCGCGGCCCTGTGCGTCGCGCTGCACCGCCACCACGTAGCGCGCGGCATCCGAGGGCGCGTTGAGCAGCGAATAGCTGCGGATCATCTCGCGCGGCAGGTGCAGGTCGATGTGCGCGCCGGCCGTGAACGGCGGCAGCGGCCGGCCGTCGGCCGACACGAACTCGTACGACGCGATGCCGCGTGCCTCCAGCCGGATCTGGCGCAGGCACAGGTCCAGCGGCGCGGGATTGCCCAGGCTCATGGCGTGTAGCCGAAGTCGGCGCCCAGGCGCGCGGTCATCAGCTCGCGGCCCGATTCGCTCCAGGCCTCGCCGGCCGGCAGCGTGAGCGACACCGCGCGCACCATCGGCAGGTCGGGGTCCTCGATGCGCGGCGGGCGCTGCTGGCGCACCGACAGGTTGCGCACCGTCTCGAGCAGCAGGCGCCGGGTCATCGCGATGCCGGTGTCGCTCATGCCCAGGTGCTCCTTCGAGCGGTCGTAGATCGGCGCCACGCCCGACTGGCAGGCCGCGTCCTGCACCCACAGGCCGGGCAGGCCCGAGAACCAGGTCTTGGTCTGCGCGTCGTAGTTGAAGAGGAAGGCGCTCTGCAGGTTGAACCTGGTCCAGTACTTCGCGAAGGGCTCGGTGGCGGGCCGCGGCGCATAGGCGTTGATGCTCGGGTGGCCGGTCTCGCGGCCGCCGTGGCCGTTGTCGAACAGCTTGCGCGTCTTCTCGTAGAACTTCTGCGCCGGCGTGTACGAGAACATGATGCACAGCGTGTGGTGGTCGTCCAGCGGCACCCAGGCGTGGCCGCTGAGCTCGGGGTAGTTCGACTGCGGCGGCACCAGCGTGTAGAAGGGCAGCAGGAACTGGTTGACGCGCCAGTAGTGCGTGTTCTCGTCGAGCACGCGCTTGGAGGCCACGCTCATGCCGAAGTCCTGGCGCTTGCATTCGAAGGTGGGCCGCAGGTCCTTCTTCGCGGTCCAGTCGCTGATCGCGCCCTGCTGGTCGATGCGCCCGTGCAGGATCGGCGCGTGGGCCGAGTCGATCTCGCCTTCCACGGCCTGCAGCCAGTTGCATTCCTGCACGCGGAAGCTCACGTACACGTTCTCCTCGGGCACCAGGTTCCACTCGAGGTTCGGCAGCGGCGGCGGGTTCTCGCGGTCGGGCCCCATGTAGGTCCAGACGATGCCGTTGCGCTCGCGGCAGGGGTAGTTCTTGATCGTGACCGTGTCCTTGAGCCGGCTCTGCGCGGGCTCGGCTGGCGTGTCCTGCACGCGGCCGTCGACGCCGAACTTCCAGCCGTGGTAGATGCAGCGCACACCGCAGTCCTCGTTGCGGCCGAACACCAGCGGCGCGCCGCGGTGCGGGCAGGCATGGTCGATCAGGCCGACGCGGCCCTCGCTGTCGCGGAACGCGATCAGCTCCTCGCCGAGCAGGCGCACGCGCTGCGGCTGGCCGTCGGTCTCGAGGTCGCGGCTGGGCAGGAAGGGGATCCAGTAGAGGCGCATCAGCTCGCCCATGGGCGTGCCGGCGCCGACGCGCACGAGGGTTTCGTTGTCTTCTTGCGAGAGCATGGCTGCGGTTTTCCTTGTGGGGCAGGGCCATCCGGCGTGGTGGACCACCTTGGATGACCAGATTGGTAGGACCAATGCTAAATTCGAGCCCGCGCGATGCAAAGCTTTTGTCTCAATAACCTTGTGAATGGATCAACCATAGATGGCTAAGGCGAGCGAGGTGGCAGCCGTCGCGCATGTCTTTCGCCGTGTCGCCAGCGCGAGCGCGCCGGCACGGTTAGGCTCCCTCGTCTTCATCCCGTTGCCCGAGCCATGACTACTTCCCCGCCCGTTCCCGCGCCGGATCTCGCCGCGGCCCTCGACACCGTGCTCGACGCGCGCTACAGCTGCCGCGGCTACCTCGCCGACCCGGTGCCGCGCGACGTCATCGACGCGATCCTGCGCGCCGCCCAGCGCACGGCCTCGTGGTGCAACTCGCAACCCTGGCAGGTGGTCGTGACCGGCGCGGCCGCCACCGAGCGCTTGCGCGCGGCGATGGCCACGCCCGAGGCACTGGTCGACCAGGGTTTCGAGATCGCGCCGCCCGCCGAGTACCGCGGCGTCTACCGCGAGCGCCGCCGCGAATGCGGCTTCCAGCTCTACGACAGCGTGGGCATCGCCCATGGCGACCGCGAGGCCTCGGCGCGCCAGGGGCTGTTGAACTTCTCGTTCTTCGGCGCGCCGCACGTGGCGCTGATCCACACCGATGCCGCGCTCGGCGCCTATGGCGCGCTGGACTGCGGTGCCTACGTGTCGAACTTCATGCTGGCCGCGCGCAGCCGCGGCGTGGCGAGCATCGCGCAGGCCGCGCTCGCTTCGCGCGCGAAGTTCCTGCACCGCTGGTTCGACATCCCGGACGATCGCCAGGTGGTTTGCGGGATCTCCTTCGGCTACGAGGATCCGGCGCACCCGGCCAACGGTTTCCGCACATCGCGCGCTACCGTCGGCGACGCCGCGCGCTGGGTCGAGGACTGATCCGGCGGCCCGCGCTCAGGGGCTGCGCTCGGCCAGGTAGTGGCGCGTGAGCACCGGTTCGTGCGGCACCTGGAAGCTGCGAGCGAGCGCCTCCAGCTCGTGGCGCGCCACGGTGGCCCGCGCGCGCTGGCGTAGGTAGTCGGCCCACGAGGTGACGATGAAGCGCTCGACGTAGCGGCTCGGGTCGTCGAGGTCGCGGTAGACGCGCCAGAAGGTGGCGCCGTCGCGCTTGCGCGGCACCGCGAGCTGCTGCACCGCGTCGAGGAAGCGCCGTGCGTCGGCATCGCGGATGCGGTAGACCACCTCGACGGCGACCGGCCCGGCCTCGAACTCGGGTTCGTGCTGCACTGAGAACTCCTCGTGCAGCGGCGCCAGCGTGACCTCGTCGTCCGCGCCCATGCGCAACGGATACGGCCGCGCCAGCGCGATGCTCGCGAGCATGCCCGCGGCCGACAGGCACAGTGCCGCGCTCAGGCCGATCAGCGAGGACATCGCGCCCCAGAGCGCGGAGCCGAGCGCGAAGGCGCCGAGCGAGCACAGCGTGTGCATCGACGCGGCGCGCGCCCGCACCCAGGATGGCGCGCTGGTCTGGGTGGCGGCGTTGAAGGTCGACATCATCGTCATCCACGCCGCGCCGCCGAGCACGAAGCTGGCGCATACGAGCGGCCGCCAGGTCGAGAGCGCGCCCACCAGCATCGCGCCCGAGAACACGAGGCAGCAGCCGGCGGCCAGCGCATCGAGCGAGAAGCGCGAACGGATGCGCCCGACGAAGAAGCCGGCGGCGACGGCGCCCGTGCCCAGGCAGGCCATCAGCAGGCCGTAGCCCGCCGCGCCCAGCCCGAGCCGCTGCTGCGCGATCACCGGCAGCAGGGCCCACAGGGCCGAACCGAGCCCGCTGAAGCCGGCCGTGCGCACCAGTTGCGCGAAGATCGCCGGCGAATGGCGCGCATAGCGCAGCGCGCTGAGCATGCCGCCCCACAGCCGCTCGGCCGGCAGGCGCCCGGGCGAGGGCGGCCGCGGCGGCCAGCGCCGCGTGGCCCAGCTCATGCCGAAGGCGGTCAGCACCGCGACCGCGAACACGGCGGCGCCGCCGGTCAGCGCGAACAGCACGCCCGCGAGGCCGGGGCCGACGGCGCGCGCGCCGTTGAAGGTCATCGACACCAGCGTGATGGCCAGCGGCAGCTCGGTGCGCGCCACCGTGTCGCTGACGGCGGAATTCCACGAGGGCGACTGCAGCGCCGTGCACACGCCCAGCAGGAAGGTGAAGAACAGCAGCCCGCCCGGGCCGATCCAGCCGGCCAGCGCGAGCAGCGTGAGCGTCAGCGCGGCGAGCCCGTAGACGCCCTGGATGCGCAGCATCAGCCGCCGGCGGTCGATGGTGTCGGCCAGCACGCCGGCGGGCAGCGACAGCAAAAACATCGGCAGGAAGGAGGCGGTCTGGACCAGCGCCGAGAGGAAGGACGAGGCCGTGAGCTCGATCATCAGCCACGAGGCCGCCATGTTCTGCATCGCATTGCCGACGAAGAACAGGCTGCCGGCACCCCACAACCCGCGGAAGGCGGGCTGGGCGAGCGGACTCCAGAGCGAGGCTGCGTTCGGGGCGGTGGGAGTGCTGGGATTCAAGCGCGGGGCGATCGGCGGCGGGCGAGGCAAATCATATAGATGCATGCGCCGGCCCGCTCGCGGCGCACCCGGCCAACGGTTTCCGCACCTCGCGCGCGGCCGTCGGCGACGCCGCGCGCTGGGTCGAGGAGCGACCTCGTAGCGAACCGGCGGCGCCGCTCAGTCTTTGCCGCGTCGCTCCTGTGTCGCGACCGGAGGCGGCAGCGCACCGCGCACCACCTGCTGGAGCTGGCGCACCGAAGGCAGCTTGCCGCGCAGTTCGCTCGGTAGGGCCGCCTGCAACTGGTACTCCGCCACGCCGATAGGATTGGTCTTGCTGCGCAGGGCGAACTCGACCTCCAGGTTGTCCTTCTCGGCGCACAGGATGATGCCGATCGACGGGGCGTCGCCGGGCGCGCGCTCCCTGTCGTTGAGCAGGTTGAGATAGAAGTCCATCTTGCCCGCGTACTCGGGTTCGAAGGAGCCGACCTTCAGTTCCACGGCGACCAGGGCCTTGAGGAAGCGGTGGTAGAAGAGCAGGTCGATGAAGTATTCCTTGCGTCCCAGCACGAGGCGGTGCTGGCGGCCGATGAAGCAGAAGCCGTAGCCCAGTTCGAGGATGAAGTCGCGCAGCCTGTCGAGGAGCCGGGTTTCCAGTTCGCGTTCCTTCACCGCCTGGCGGATGCCCAGGAACTCGAGGCTGTAGCTGCTCTTGAGGACCTCCTCGGCCTGCCCGGCCATGGCGGGCGGCAGCACCCGCGGGAAATTGTGGCTCTTGCCCTCCGCGCGCGAGCGTTCCCAGGCGCCGGCCTTGATCTGGTTGAGCAGGACGTTGCGGCTCCAACCCAGCGCGGCGCTGGCGCGCAGGTAGTACAGGCGCTGTGCCGGGTCGGCGGTCTTGCCCAGAATCTGCAGGTGGTGGCCCCAGGGGATTTCTGCGACGAGCTGTCGCAGAGAGTCGTTGCCGCCGAACAGCACGGCTTTTCGTGCGGCGCTGAGTCGGTGGGTATTGCGCCCCGAGTTCGTGCTCTTGGAACTTTCTGCGACAAGCTGTCGCAGAAATCCGGGCTCGCTGTAAGCCTCGACCATGCGCCGCATGTCCCAGACATTGCGTGCCGAGAAACCCTGTGTGCCGGGAAAGGCCGCGCGCAGGTCCCGGGCGATCCGCTCGACCACGGCCTGGCCCCAGCCGTTCGTCTGCTGCTTGTCGAGGATGGCTTCGCCGATGTCCCAGTACAAAGCGATCAGGCCGTGATTGACCGCGCGGGCCGCGGACTGGCGGGCCGCCGCGACACGCTCCTTGAGCGCCTCGATGAAGGATGCGTAGTCGGCAGCTTCGCCGCTGGGTAAGGTCATGCGTGCACTATAGGGTAGCCCCACTGCGCCGCATGCGGCGCCCGCTCAGACCTTGATGCGCCCGGTCGCGACCAGCTTCTGCGTCAGCGCCAGCTGCTCGGCCAGGAAGCTCGACAGCTTCTGCGGGCCCCAGCCGGCGGGCTCGAAGCCCAGCTCGAGCAGCTTGGGCGCCACGTCGGGCAGCTTCACGATGCGCGCCATCTCGGCATCGAGCTTGTCAATGATGGCCTTGGGCGTGGAGGCCGGCGCGAACAGCGCGCCGAAGCCCGGCATGTTCACGTCGGGGAAGCCGGCCTCGGCGAAGGTGGGCACGTCGGGATAGAGCGGAAAGCGCGTCGGGCTCGCGACCGCCAGCGCGCGGATCTTGCCCGGGTAGCGCGAGACCCCGCCCAGCGACACCACGGCGGTGTCGATCTGGCCGCCGATCAGGTCCTGCAGCGCCGGCGCCTCGCCCTTGTAGGGCACGTGCACGGTGTCGATGCCCGCGGCCATGTTCAGCAGTTCGCCCACGAAGTTGCCGCCCGAGCCGGGGCCGTAGGAGCCGTACGAGACCTTGCCGGGCCTGGACTTCGCCAGCGCCACCAGTTGGTCGAGCGTCCTGACGTTGAGCGATTCGCGCACGCCGATGGCGATGGGCGTGAGCGCGAGCATGCTGATGGGCGCGAGATCGGCGAGCTTGTAGGGCTGCTGAGCGGGCTGCAGCACCAGGTTGCTGATCAGCGCGCTGTAGCTGACACCGAGCGTGTAGCCGTCGGGCGTGGCGCGCGCCACCGCGGAGGCCGCGATCGCGCCGCTCGCGCCGGCCCTCGACTCGACGATGCACGGCTGGCCCCAGGCCTCGGTGAGCTTCTGCCCGATGACCCGCATCATCGTGTCGTGCCCGCCGCCGGCCGGCGTGGGAATGATGAACTTGATGACGTTGTCGGGATAGCCCGGCGCGGCGCGCGCGGCCAGGGGAAAGGCGGGCAGCGCCGAGGCGCCCAGCAGGCCGAGGCCGGTGGCCAGCGCGTGGCGGCGGGAGTGGGTCATGAGGCTTGTCTCCTGGTCGGATGGTTTGTGATGTAATTGGTTGAACCATAGCGAAAGCCTTGTCGATGGTCAATTGGCGTCAGCGCCAGGAAGGGCACACTATCGGCTCGGCATCCAGCCATCGACGTTCGTGATCCAGAGGAGGAAAGGAGCCATGTCGGAATCCGCACCAGTCTTCGCGCCCGTGCGCATGCGCCGCGCCTTCGAGGCGATTTGCGACCAGATCCGCCAGCAGGTGGTGGAGGGCGTGCTGAGCGCCGGCGACCGCCTGCCCAGCGAGCGCGAGCTGTCCGAGCAGTTCGGCGTGAGCCGCAGCGGCGTACGGGAGGCGCTGCGCAGCCTCGAGATGGCCGGCATGGTCGAGGCGGTGACCGGCATCAACGGCGGCTTCTACATCAAGCAGTCGCATCCCGAGGGCATCACGCAGGCGGTGCGCGACATGGTGGCGCTCAAGCAGGTGCCGGTGTCGGACCTGACCGAGGCCCGCATCCTGCTGTGCGGGCTGGCGATCCGGCTGGCCTGCGAGCGCGCAACGGAAGAGGACTTCGCCGCCATCGAGGCCGACATCGAGCGCTTCGCCGAGCTGGTGAAGCAGGGCCGGCCGGTGCGCGACAGCGGCCAGATCACGGAGTTCTATCGCCTGATCGGCCGCGCCACCCACAACGAGGTGATCGTGATGCTGATCGATGCCTTGTCGGAAATCCTGCGCGGCCTGATCGCGCAGCTGCAGACGCCGCACAGCAACGTGGTGCAGGTGCGCCGCAAGGTGCTGCGCCTGATGCGCGAGCGCGATGCGGACAAGGCCGGCGCCGCGCTGGCCAAGCACCTCAACGCACTGAACGCGCTGCTGCTCGAGATGGAGCGCAAGAAGCCGGCACGCTGAGCCGCGCCGGCCCGGGGCGCGTTCAGCGCGGCAGGCCGAGCCCGCGCTGCGCGATCAGGCTGCGCTGGATCTCGTTGGTGCCGATGCTGATCACCCACATCAGCGCATGGCGCAGGTTCTGCTCGATGCGCCCGCGCAGCACCGCGCCGGGGCTGCCCTCGCCGAGCGTGCCTTCCATGCCGAGCAGGTCGAGCGCCACCTCGCCGAAGCGCTCCATCAGCTCGCCCGAGTAGACCTTGCTCGCGGCCGCGTCGTGCAGCGGCGTCTCGCCCGCGTCGACGCGCTCGGCGCAGTGCATCATCATGCGGCGCCCGGCCTCGATCTGCCCCGCCAGGTCGGCGATGCGCTCGCGCACCAGCGGATCGAGGCGCATCGGCCGGCCGTCGGCACCCGTCGCGCCGCGCAGGTGCTCGCACAGCTGCTCGAAGGCATGCGCCACCTTCATCACGATGCCGCCGCCGATGAAGCCGCGCTCGGTGGCCAGCGCCCCGACCAGCACCTTCCAGCCGCCGTGGAGCTCGCCCACCATCGCCTCGGCCGGCACGCGCACGCCGTCGTAGAAGACATTGGCGAAGCTGCCGCCGTACATCGTGGTCGAGGTGCGGATGGTGATGCCGGGCGTGTCCATCGGTACGATGAACAGGCTCAGGCCGGCATGCGGCGGGCTCGCCTCGGGGTCGGTGCGCGTGGCCAGCAGCATGTAGTCGCCCCAGTAGGTGGTGGTCCAGATCTTCTGGCCGTCGATCACGTAGTGGTCGCCGTTGCGTACCGCGCGGGTGCGCATCGACGCGAGGTCGGAGCCCGCGTCGGGCTCGCTGTAGCCCATGCCGTAGATCGCCTCGCCGCGCAGGATCTCGGGCAGGTAGCGCGCCTGCTGCGCCGCGCTGCCGTGCACCTGCAGCATCGCGGCCTGCACCGGCGCGCCCACGCGCGGTGCCTCGGCGCGTTCCATCTCCTCGACGAAGGCCAGTTGCTCGAAGGCGCCGCGCGCCTGGCCGCCGAAGCGCTGCGGCCAAGAGAGGCCGATCCAGCCGGTACGCCCGAGTGCGCGCGCGAACTCGCGGTCGTACTCGCGCGCCTTGAAGTCCAGCGCTTCGTGCGCGGCCTTGCGCTCGCCCGACCAGTGCGTCTGCAGCCAGGCGCGCACCTCCTCGCGAAAGGCGTTGCCGGCCGGGCCCAGGTCGTATTCGGGCAGCGTGCGCGGCGTGTCGCCGAGGAAGTGATCGGCCAGCGCCTCGCGCGCGCGGCGCCCTCCGCCGTGGCGCAGCACGTCGAGGTGCACCTGCTTGAAATGGCGCGGCGCCTCGTGCTCCTCGCTGTAGCCGATGGCGCCGAAGGTGTGCTGCGTTTCCAGCGACACCCGCCGCAGCGTCGTCGCGGCCAGCGCGCAGGCCGCTTCGGCGAACACGCGCCAGTTGTCGGCGCCGAGGTCGTGCTGCCGCGCGGCGCCGGCCTGCGTGAGCCGTGCGCCCAGCAGCGCGATGTGGCTGTCGGCGAGCTTGTGCTGGATCGCCTGGAAGCTGCCAATCGGGCGGCCGAACTGCCGGCGCTCGCCCGCATAGGCCACGGCGAGCTCGAAGGCGCGTTCGGCGGCGCCGGTGGCGCGCGCGCACAGCGCGAGGCGGGCCATCGCGTGCAGCGCGCCGAGCTGCTCCTCTGACAGTGCGAGGACGGTGGCCGCGATCCCGTCCAGCGCGACGCGGAACAGTCCCTGCGTTCCCATCGCTGGCGTGGCCTCGATGCGCACGCCCACCGCGCGCAGGTCGACGAGCGCGAGCGCGGGGCCGTCCACCACCACCGCAAGGTGGGTGGCGCTGTCGGCATGCTCGACGAAGGCGAGTTCGCCGTGGAGCCTGCCGTCGTCGTCGATGCGCGCCTGGCCCGCGCCGCGGTCGCCGTCGAAGGCGCCGAAGCACAGCACCACGCGCGCCTCGCCGGCGCGCTGCAGCGCGAGCAGCGCGGGTTCCTCGCCCTGTGGCGTGCGTGGCGCCGCGAGGTTCAGCAGCGTGCCGTGATGCAGCGGCAGGGTGCAACCCGCGCGGCCCAGTTCCTCCATGACCAGCGCGATCTCGCGCAGGCCGCCCTCCGAGGGATCCGATCCCAATGCGGCAAGGCCCTGGGCCGCGAGCTGCTGCCACAGCGCCTGCACGTGCCCGGGTTCGCGTGCCCATGGCACGGCGGTGGCGGGCGGCCAGTGGCGCTCGAGGAAGCCGCGCACCGAGTCGCGCAGCAGGGCGCGCTCTTCGTCGCCGGGAAGGGTGGTCGGGGGCATGGGCGTGTCTCTCCTGGATCTCGGAAAATTTTAATGGTAGAACCATTAATGAGATCCGGCAACCGCCATGATCGCGAGGGCTCGACCCGCAGCGGCCTGCGCAACGCGGCCCCTTATCATTTGGCTCAAAGGTCCAACTTTTAGTTTTTCCAACGGAGGATTCCCCATGGACGCCAAAGAACCGTCGCCGCCCGCGGCCGACGCACGGAGCGCCAAGTTCCAGCCCATCCGTTCCGCGCGTGCCTTCGAGGAGATCGCCCAGCAGATCCGCGGCGAGCTGTCGCAGGGCCGGCTCAAGGTCGGCACGCGGCTGCCATCGGAGCGTGCCCTGTCCGAGCAGTTCGGCGTGTCGCGCAACACGCTGCGCGAGGCGCTGCGCTCGCTCGAGCATGCGGGCCTGATCCGGCTGCAGAAGGGCGCCAGCGGCGGCGCCTTCATCAGCGGGCGCAGCGGCGACGCCATCGCCACCGGCCTGATGGACATGTACCACATGGGCGCGATCCAGCCGGCGCAGCTCACCGAGGCGCGCATCTGGCTCGAATCGATCCTGGTGCGCGAGGCCTGCGCGCGCGCCACGCCCGCCGATCTCGAGGCGCTGGCGGCCAACATCGACGCGGCCGAGGAAGCGCTGCGGCGCGACGACTTCCCCGCGCGCGCGGCGACCAACCTCGAGTTCCACCGCATCCTCGCGCGCATGACCGGCAATCCGATCATGGTGATCGTGATGAACGGCGTGCTCAACGTGCTGGCCGAATTCATCGGCCAGATCGGCCACGAGGAGAACGCCTACGTGCTGCCCTCGCGCCGCCGCTTCCTCAAGCACCTCGCGGCCAAGGACGCCGACGCGGCCGCGGCGGAGATGGAATCGAGCCTCAAGCGACTGCAGCGCAGCTATCTGTCGAAGGTGGGCGAGGACGCCGCGCAGGATGCCCCGGCCGCCGCGCCCGCCGCGCCGCGCAAGGCGGCGGCAAGGGCGCCGGCCGAAAAGCCCGCCACCAAGCCGGCGGCCAAATCCGCCACCCGCGCCCCGAAGACCGCGCGCTGAACCCGCGCGGCACGCGCCGCCACGCCTTCGTCCCATCCGCAGAGGACCGCCCGCCGCAAGGCGCGCGGTCCTTTCTTCTTGCGCGCCCGGCAGGTGAATCCCGCTTGACAGTGCCATGGTTGATTCCTAGGATCAATAAATGGTTGAACCAAATATCAAGCAAATGACACAGAACGACGACAAGCCGTCGACCGGCGAGCTGCTCGCCGTGCTGCTGGCGCGCGACTTCGCCGATGGCGAGAAGGTCATCATCGGCACCAACTCCGACATCCAGCTCGCCGCCTGCAACCTCGCGCGCGAGATGCAGGCGCCGCGGCTGTGGTGGATCTCGGGGCCCGGCGGCATGGTGAACCCGGTGCGCGACCACCTGCTGTCCACGGCCGACTCGGAGAACATCGAGTCCTCCGAGGCCTGGATGGACCTGCCGAACATGATCGATTTCATCGACTGGAAGATCCACTTCTTCGACTTCGCGATCCTCTCGGCGCTGCAGGTCGACCGCTTCGGCAACATCAACACGGTGGTGGTCGGCGACCAGGCCCGGCCCAGGGTGCGCGGCCCCGGCACGGTGGGCATCAGTGCGCTGTGCGGACTCGCCAGGCGCTTCTATGTCGCGCTCACGCGCCACGATCCGGGCGCCTTCGTGCCGCGCGTCGACTTCCTCTGCGGACCGGGCCACATGGAAGGCGGCAACTCGCGCGAGGAGGCCGGTCTGCCGCCGGGCGGGCCGCGCCTGGTGGTGTCGCCGCTGGGCGTGTTCGATTTCGAGCCCGTGAGCAAGGCCATGCGCGTGCGCTCGATCCATCCGGGCGTGACGCTCGAGCAGATCCGCAAGGCCACCGGCTTCGAGCTGGTGGTGGAGGGCACGCCGCCCCTCACGCGCATGCCCGAACCCGAGGAGCTGCGCCTGCTGCGCACCCGTGTCGACACGCGCGGCACCCTGCGCCGCAAGTTCCCCTGAAGAGACGAGCCATGAGCCCCAACAACAAAAGCAAGCTGACCACCCTCGACGAGGCCGTGTCGGTCATCCAGGACGGCCAACGCGTCGGCCTGGGCGGCTGGATCTTCAATGCCCAGCCGATGGCGCTGGTGCGCGCGCTGATCCGCAAGGGCGCGCGCGACCTCGACCTGGTGCCCGCTCCCGGCTCGATCGCGCCCGACATGCTGATCGGCGCCGGCTGTGCGCGCAGCACCGCCTGCGTGTTCATCAGCTTCGAGCAGTTCGGCCTCGCGCCGCACTTCCGCCGCCGCGCCGAGTCCGGCACGCTGAAGGTCTACGAGCTCGACGGACCCGGCATCGCCGGAGGCTTGCGCGCCGGCATCTGCGACATGCCCTGGACCGCGATCCCCGACCTGGGCACCGACCTGCCGCGCCACACGCCCGAGCACTACTGGCCGCTGCCCTCGAAGCCCGGCGAGCGCAAGATGCTCGCCGCCGCCGCGATCAAGCCCGACGTGTGCCTGCTCCACGCGCAGCAGGCCGACGAATACGGCAACGTGCAGTACCTCGCCACGCCCTTCTTCGACGCGATGCTCGCGCAGGCCTCGCGCCACGTGATCGTCTCGGTGGACCGCATCGTGTCGTCCGACACCATCCGCCGCTCGAACCACCTGACCAAGCTGCCGAGCGTGATGGTCGACGCGGTGGTGGAGGCGCCCTATGGCGCCCACCCGAGCGCCTCGCCCACGCTGTACCGCGCCGACGAGCGCCACCTGCGCGAGTACGTGAAGGCGAGCGCCGACGACGCGGCCTTCGAGGCCTACCTCGCGCGCTATGCGCGCGGCACCGCGGCGCATGCCGATTACCTCGACGCGCTCGGCGGCTCGCGCCTCGCCGGCCTCGCCGTGACGGAGAGCAACCTTGGCTGAGCCGACCAACAACTCCGCCGCCGCGAAGCCCGGCGTGCTCGACGGCGTGCGCGTGCTCGACTTCACCGCGATGATGTCGGGCCCCTACTGCACGCGGCTGATGGCCGACCTCGGTGCCGAGGTCATCAAGGTGGAGCCGCCCGAGGGCGACCACATCCGGCTGCGGCCGCCGCGGCGCCAGGGCCGCAGCACCTACTTCGCGCAGCTCAACGCCGGCAAGAA
Source organism: Variovorax endophyticus (assembly GCF_025376855.1). Taxonomy (NCBI): domain Bacteria; kingdom Pseudomonadati; phylum Pseudomonadota; class Betaproteobacteria; order Burkholderiales; family Comamonadaceae; genus Variovorax; species Variovorax endophyticus. Next base: position 101,122 of record NZ_JAHUTH010000026.1, on the reverse strand, counting down.
GAGCCTCGCGCTCGACCTCAAGAAGCCCGAGGCGGTGGCGCTGGTGCGCGAGTTGGTCGCCCAGTGCGACGTGCTGGTGGAGAACTACCGCCCCGGCGTGATGCAGCGCCTGGGCCTGGACTACGCGACGCTCTCGGCGCTGAACCCGCGGCTGGTGTACTGCTCGATCTCGGGCTTCGGGCAGCAGGGTTCCTGGTCGGGCCGCAGCGCCTACGCGCCGGTGCTGCACGCGGCCAGCGGCTACGACATGGCCAACCTCGACTACCAGGAGGGCGACGTCGAGCGGCCGCTGAAGAACGGCATCTTCGTGGCCGACGTGCTCGGCGGCTCGCTGGCCTTCGGCGCGATCCAGAGCGCGCTGTTCCGCGCCGCGCGCACCGGGGAGGGCGACCACATCGACCTCGCGCTGATGGATGCGATGCTGGGCCTGCTCGTCTACGAGTGCCAGGAGGCGCAGTTCCCGGCCGAGCGGCGTCGCCCGCTCTACCGCCCCACCAAGGCGAAGGATGGTTTCCTGCTGATCGCGCCCGTGAGCCAGAACAACTTCGAGGCGCTGGCGCGCGGCACCGGCCATCCCGAATGGATCACCGACGCGCGCTTCGCGACCAGCCAGGAGCGCGAGCACCACTGGGGCGCGCTGATGCAGCTGCTCGACGACTGGGCCGCCGATCGCAGCGCCGCGCAATGCGAGGCCGAGATGAATGCCGCGGGCGTGCCGTGCTCGCGCTACTTCACCGTGCGCGAAGCGATGAAGCTGCCGCCGCTGGTGGAGCGCCAGGCCTTCCAGACCATCGACGACGGCGCCGGCGCGTTCCAGGTGCCCAACCCCGCCTTCCGCTTCGCCCGCACCGCGGCGCATGCGCGCGGCAGCGTGTCCGAGCTCGGCGCCGACGGCCCCGCGCTGCTGGGCAGCCTGCTCGGGCTCGGCGAGGAGCGCATCGCGGCGCTGCGCGAGAGCCGCGCGCTGCACGTGCGCGGCTGAGACACACAACGAAGGAGACAGACATGATGAAGAGTTGGATGCGCCTTCCGCGAGTCGCCGGCAAGGCAGGGGGCCCGGCGCGAGCCGCGGCCCGCGGCTTCTGGGCCGCGTTGCTCGCGGCCGGCGCGCTCGTGCTGCCGCAGGCCGGCATCGCGCAGTCCGCGGTGTCGGATTTCCCGAACCGCCCGATCACCATCGTCGTGCCCTATCCGCCGGGCGGCACCACCGACGTGCTCGCGCGCGTGCTGCAGGAACCGATGCAGCGCTTCCTCAAGCAGCCCGTGATCATCGAGAACAAGGCCGGCGCCTCGGCCGTGCTGGGCACCAAGTTCGTTGCCAAGGCGCCGGCCAACGGCTACACGCTGCTGTTCCCCAACAACGGCCTGGTGATCTCGCCGCAGGTCTCGAAGGAGGCCGACTACGCGCCGCTGAAGGACTTCGCGCCGGTGTCGCTGGTCTCGCTGCAGCCGATGATCCTCGCGATCAATCCCTCGGTGCCCGCGAAGTCGGTGCAGGAGCTGATCGATTACGCGAAGGCCAATCCGCGCAAGCTCGACTTCGCGACCGCCGGGCCGGCCTCCTTCGGCCACCTCGCGACCGAGCTCTTCAGCCGGCGCGCCGGCATCGAGATGACCCACATCCCCTACAAGGGCCAGGCGCCGACCACGCAGGCGATCCTGACCGGCGAGTCGAAGGTGCTGCTGAGCACCAGTTCGTCGCAGATGAATGCCTTCATCAAGGAGGGCAGGGTGCGCCTGCTCGGCGTGTCCTCGCTGCAGCCCTCGCCGCTCGCGCCCGGCGCGCCGCCGATCGCCAACACCCTGCCGGGCTTCAATCCCGAGGTCTGGTTCGGCCTGTTCGCCCCGGCCGGCACGCCGCGCGAGGTGGTGGCCCGGCTCAACGACGCGATCGTGAAGTCGCTGGCGCTGCCCGAGGTGAAGGAGAAGTTCGAGACCGCAGGGGCGGCCGCCACTGGGAGCACGCCCGAGCAATTGGGGGCGCGGATCGCGGAGGAATATGCGACGTGGACTTCGGTGATCCGCGAAGCCAACATCAGGACGGATTAGTTGGACAAGCCCGCGTCACTGGGTATCGAGGGCGGGGCATCACCTTGACGTGTACGGACAAATGGCGTACATTCTGCGATGCAGGTCATTCCGATCCTTCGCGAGGTCATCCATGCTGAATACGCCCGAAACCCAAGAAAAGCCGCGCAACGCGCGGCTGGAAGCACGCGTGTCCAGTGACCAGAAGGACTTCTTCCAGCGCGCGGCAACCTTGACGGGGCGCACCCTGAGCGAACTCGTCATCGACAGTACGCAGGAGGCGGCAACGAAGATCGTGCAGGAGCACGAAGTCATTCGCCTGAACCGGGAGGAGCAGATCGCCTTCGTCACCGCTTTGCTGGCACCCCCCGAGCCGGGGCCACGCCTGAAGAAGGCCGTCCAAGGCTATCGTCGGAAGGCGGGGTTGTGATTGGCGCTCCTCCTCGCACCGGAGCACATCGGCCCGCTCGAGAAGGCGTATGACCGCAAGTCGTTCGATTGCGGCAACGAAGACCTGAATCGCTACCTGCGCGAACAGGCGCGGCAAGACGCTGAGAAGCGGGTGGCCGCGCCTTTCGTGCTCACGCAACCGGGCGCTCCGAAGGTGCTCGGCTTCTACACCCTTTCGTCCTCGATCATTCCCGCCGGCGAGCTACCGGCGGATCTGATGAAGCGGCTGCCGCGCTATGGACAGTTGCCCGTCACGCTGCTTGGGCGCCTGGCCGTGGATCGCTTGGCCCGAGGGCAGGGCGTGGGAGAGTTTCTTCTGGTGGATGCCATGCGTCGCAGCCTGGAGGCCGCGCAGCAGATCGCAGCCATGGCGGTGGTCGTGGATGCGAAGGACGCGCAGGCCGAAAGCTTCTACCGGCATTTCGATTTCCAGCCGTTCCAGCAAACACCGTTGCGGCTGTTCTTGCCCATGTCGCAAATCGCCGGGCTGTTTGCTTAGGTCATCCGGCCCCACGGGGGTCATCTTGCGGAAGCTCGCAATCTTGAGGTCGTCTCGTCGTGCTCAAGCCGGCGCAAACATCGGCACCGCGAACCCACCCTCCGCCGCCTTGAAACACACCTTCACCCGATCCCCGATGCGCAGCGCATCGAGATCGGCATCGACGATGTTGGTGAGCATCGTCACCCCTTCGTCGAGCGTGACGTAGGCGATCGCATAGGGGATCGGGCCGGCGCGTCGCGTCACGCTCACGCTGTAGACCGTGCCGAGGCCGCTGGCGTCTTCCCATGCAGTGTCGCCCAGGCAGTAGGGGCACAGCGCGCGCGGATACCAGTGGACCTTGGCGCAGGCGGTGCAGCGCTTGATGCGCAGCACGCCTTCGCGCGCGGCGTTCCAGTAGGCCTCGGTGGCGGCGTCGACGATCGGCGCGCCGAGCGCGCGGTCCTGGTAGGGAGTGCTCATCTTCAATTCCTTTCGAGGATCAGGGTGGCGCTGCCGTGGCGCGAGCCGAGCAGGCCGCCCGTGCCCTGCGCGAGCGCGAGGCCGCAGCCGGGGACCTGCACCTTCGGATGCGCCTCGCCGCGCAGCTGGCGCACCGCCTCGATGACCTTGGTGATGCCGCCGCGGTTGGCGGGATGGTTGTTGCACAGGCCGCCGCCATCGGTGTTGAACGGCAGCTTGCCGATGCCCGAGATCAGGTTGCCGTCGGCCACGAAGCGGCCGCCCTCGCCCTTGCGGCAGAAGCCCAGGTCCTCGAGCTGCATCAGCACGGTGATGGTGAAGCTGTCGTAGATCGACGCGTACTGGATGTCGGCCGGCGTCACGCCCGCTTCGGCGAACGCAATCGGGCCCGAGACGGCGGCGCCCGAGTAGGTGAGGTCGAGCTGGCCATTGGCCTGGCCCTTCACGGTCTCGCCGGCGCCGAGCACGCTGACCATGGGCCGCGCGAGCGAGCGCGCGATCTCGGGGCGCACCACCAAGAGCGCGCCGCCGCCGTCGCTGACGACGCAGCAGTCGAGCTTGTGCAGCGGGTCGGAGATCATCGGCGAGGCCAGCACGTCCTGCACCGTCACGGGATCGCGCAGCATCGCGTTCGGGTTGTGCTGCGCATGCGCGGCGGCGGCCACCTTGATCCAGGCGAGCTGCTCGCTGGTGGTGCCGAACTCGTGCATGTGGCGCGCCGCGGCCAGCGCATACATGTTGACCGTGACCGGCGCATAGGGCATTTCCCAGGCCACGTCGGGCGTGGCCGCGGTCACGTTGCGCGGACCGGTGCCCACGCCGCTGGCCTCGGTGCGCGGGCGTCCCGCGAGCGTGATCAGCGCCACGTTGCACTTGCCCGCGGCGATGGCCTGCGCGGCATGCGAGACCTGCACCAGGTAGGCCGAGCCGCCGGTGTCGGTGCTGTCGACGTGGCGCACCTTGAGACCGAGGTAGTCGACCATGCTCAGCGGGCCCAGCCCCGGCGCGTCGCCCGCGCAGAAATAGCCGTCGACGTCCTGCAGCGACAGGCCGGCGTCGGCCAGCGCGCCGCGCGCGCATTCCGCATGCAGCTGCGGCACGGTCTTGTCGGGCGCCTTGCGCGTGGGGTGTTCGAAAGCGCCCGCGATGCAGGCCTGCCGCTTGATGCTCATTCCAATGGCTCCGTGTGATCGCCCGTTGCGGGCTCGAGGTGCGTCGCGCCGGCCGGATCGTTGCCGCCCGCCTTGACGCTGTGTCGCGAGGCTGATTATCATTGGTTCAACCAAAATAAATCAACAGGCAAATCGGCGGCGCTGTCTCTCGCGCGATGCCGCGGCCCGGCGAAGACCAAGGACGACAGCCATGACCCCGCACGATTCGAAGCACTGGCCGCGCACCCTGCCGCGCGACATCGACGTCCCGCCCACCAACCTGTGCGCGAACCTGCTGGTGTCGGCCATGCGTTCCCCGCAGCGCGCGGTGGTGGTCGACGATTTCGGCAGCCTGTCTTACGCGGCGCTGGTCGAGCAGGTGGAGCGCATCGCGGCCTTCCTGCAGCATGACCTGGCCGTGCGCCTGGGCGACCGGGTGCTGCTGTACCTGCCCAACGGCCGCGGCTGGATCGCGGCCTATTTCGCGATCCTGCGCATCAACGCGGTCGTGGTGCCCGTCAACCCGATGAACAAGCGCGACGAGCTGCCGCACTACCTTGAGGACAGCGAGGCGGTGGTGGCCTTCTGCGGTGCCGACAACGTGGCGGAGCTGCTGGCCGTGCCGGGCGCGCACCGGCTGCGCCGCGTGGTGATCGTCGGCAGCCCGGCGCCGGTGGAGGAGCCGCTGGAAGCCGCCGAAGCCTGCGACGCGGCAACCGGCGCGTCGCGCACCATCGGCCTGCGCCGCGTGCTGGCGGCCACCGGCGCCCCCGTGGCCCCGCTCGAGCACCTGCCCGACGCGCTCGCTCTGATCCTCTACAGCTCGGGCTCCACCGGCGTGCCCAAGGGCTGCATGCACACGCACCGCACGCTCAATGCCAGCACGGTCGCGGTCGCGCACTGGATGGGCATGGTCCCGCACTCGGTGCAACTGGTGGCGCTGCCGTACTTCCACATCACCGGCATGCAGAACCTGCTGAACGCGCCGATCTACGGCGGCGGCACGCTGGTGCTGATGAAGCGCTGGGACCGCGACCAGGCCGCGGCGCTGATCGCGCGCCACCGGGTCAGCCACTGGACGGCGATGCCGACCATGGTGATCGACTTCCTCGCGAGTCCGCGGCTGGCCGAGTACGACCTGAGCTCGGTGCGCCGCATCGGCGGCGGCGGCGCGGGCATGCCCGAGGCCGTGTGCGAGCGCCTGAAGCAACTGACCGGGCTCGATTTCCTCGAGGGCTACGGGCTGTCGGAAACGGCGCATGTCTCGGGCAACCCCGCGCATGCGTTCAAGCGCCAGTGCCTGGGCATGCCGCTGTTCGGCACCGACCTGCGCATCGTCGATCCCGAGACCCTGCGCGAGCTGCCGCCCGGCGAGGTGGGCGAGATCGTGATGTCGGGGCCGCAGGTATTCGCGGGCTACTGGCGCAACGAGCAGGCCACGCGCGCGGCGCTGCTGGAGATCGACGGGCGGCGCTTCGTGCGCAGCGGCGATCTCGGGCGGCGCGACGAGGACGGCTACTTCTTCATCGTCGACCGGCTCAAGCGCATGGTCAATGCCTCGGGCTACAAGGTCTGGCCGGCCGAGGTCGAGGCGATGCTGCACGAGCATCCGGCCATCGCCGAGGCCTGCGTGATCGCCGCGCACGATCCCTATCGCGGCGAGACCGTGAAGGCCGTGGTGGTGCTGCGCGAGGCGCATGCGGGCCAGGTGCGCGAGGCCGACGTCATCGAATGGGCGAAGCAGAAGATGGCCGCCTACAAGTACCCGCGGCTGGTCGAGTTCGTGCGCGAACTGCCCAAGTCGCCGACCGGAAAGATCGCCTGGCGCCAGCTGCAGGACGCCGAGCGCGCGAAGGCCTCGATGGCGTCCGCCTGAGCGAGCCGCAACGTCTCGTACATCGAATTCAACCCCCATCCATCATCCAACGGAGACCTATGCAGAACCTCGTCAATCTCGAAGGCCGAACCATCGTCGTGACCGGCGCCGGGCAGGGCATCGGCAAGGCGATCGCGACGCTCGCCGTGGAGCTCGGCGGCAACGTCGTCGCGCTCGACCTCAATCCCGACACGCTGGGCACGGCGATGTCCGCGCTGCCCGCCAGCCGCGTGCAGCAGGTGGTCGGCAGCGTGACCGACGCGGACCTCGCCGCGCGCGCCGTCGCCGAGGCCGTGGAGCGCTTCGGCGGCGTGCACGGCCTGGTGAACAACGCCGGTATCACGCGCCCGGCCATGATCGAGAAGATGACGCCGCAGCAATGGCAGGAGGTGATCGACGTGCACCTCACCGGCACCTTCTACTGGCTGCAGGCCGTGGGCCGCCACATGGTGGCGCGCGCGAAGGCGGGCGACACCAGCGGCGGCGCCATCGTCAACATCTCCTCCGACGCCGGGCGCAAGGGTTCGATCGGCCAGGTGAACTACGCGGCCGCCAAGGCCGGCATGCTGGGCGTCACGATGACCGCGGCGCGCGAATGGGGCCGCTACAACATCCGCACCAACTCGATCTGCTTCGGCGTGGTCGAGACCCCGATGACCGAGGTGGTGCGCGGCGAGAAATTCCGCGACGGCATGCTCGCGCAGATCCCGCTGGGCCGCTGGTCCACGCCCGAGGAGGTGGTGAAGACGGTGTGCTTCCTGATGTCGGACGCGGCCTCCTACATCACCGGCCAGCACCTGGGGGTCAACGGCGGCTTCCACATCAGCCTCTGAGCACGGGGCGAACCATGTACATGCCGCCCCACAGCAAGCTGCGGCTCGATCCGCGGGACGAGTACAACCACGTGCCCGAGGCCGTGTCCAACTACAACGAGAGCGCCTACTTCAACGCTTTCGACAGCGCGCGCGGCATCGGTGCCTGGATGCGCCTGGGCAACCGGCCGCACGAGGGGCATGCGGAGCTCAGCTGCTGCGTCTACCTGCCCGACGGGCGCGTGGGCTTCATGCACCAGCGCCCGAAGATCGAGCACAACGAGGCACTGAACGCGGGCGGCATGCGCTTCGAGGTGGTCGAGCCCTTCAGGCACCTGCGCGTGCGCTACGAGGGCGAACTGCTGCTGATGGACGACCCGCATGCGATGGCCGACCCGAGCAGCGCCTTCAAGCGCTATCCGAAGCGGCCCGCCTCGATCGCGCTCGACTTCCGCGGCGTCTCGCCGATGCACGGCGGCGAGATCGTCGCGCTCGACGGCAGCCCGATCGTGCTGGACCCCGAGCATGCGGTGTACCGCGGCCACATCGAGCAGAACATGGCGGTGACCGGCCACATCGCGGTGGATGGCCTGCGCTTCGACATCGCCGGGCACGGCTACCGCGACAAGTCCTGGGGCCCGCGCCACTGGCACAGCTTCTACTGGTACAAGTGGCTGCCCGTGACCTTCGGCGACGACTTCGGCGCGCTGCTGTCGATCAAGGGCCGCAAGGGGCAGCCGAACCACGTGAGCGGCAACGTGCTGCGCGACGGCCGCTACGAACCGGTGGTCGACGGGCGCATCGAGACCGACTACGACGCGCAGCACTATCCGCGCGCCTTCAGCGCGCAGGTTCGCACGGCCGAGCGCAGCTACACCCTGACCGGGAAGGTCGGCGCGCTGGTGCCGCTGCGGCATCGCCGCGTGGCCGGCGGCACCGGCGACTACACGCGCATCACCGAGGGCATCACCGAGTACCGCTGCGAAGGGCGTAGCGCGCTGGGCATGTCGGAGTACTGCGACCTGATGGTGGACGGCGTGCCGATCTCGGTGCGCGAGACGGAGGCGCGATGAAGACGCTCGACTACCGGCTGGACGACGGCGTGGCGACGCTCACGCTCGACCGTCCCGAGGCGAAGAACGCGCTCGACCCGACGATGGCCGACGAGCTCGGCGAATGCTTGGCCGCGATCCGCGCCGACGAGGCCGTGCGGGTGCTGGTGCTCGCCGGCGCCGGCGGCGCGTTCTGCGCGGGTGGCGACGTCAAGGCCATGGGGCAGGGCGGGCCGCGCACGCCCGAGCAGCGGCGCGCCGGCATGGCGCGCTACACGCGCATCTGCACCGAGCTCATGGCGCTCGATCGCCCGGTGATCGCCGCGGTCGACGGCGTGGCCTACGGCGCGGGTTTCAGCCTGGCGCTGATGTGCGACATCGTGCTGCTCTCGGAACGCGCGCGCCTGTGCATGGTGTTCCAGCGCATCGGCCTCGTGCCCGACATGGGTGCCTTCTACACGTTGCCGCGCGTGGTGGGGCTGCAGCGCGCGAAGGAACTGATCTTCTCGGCGCGCGAGATCGATGCGGCCGAGGCGCTGCGCCTGGGCCTGGCGATGGAGGTCGTGCCCGCCGAGGCGCTGGCCGCGCGCGCGAAGGCGATCGCGCGCAGCTTCGTGGGCGCCTCGCCGGTGGCGATGAGCATCGCCAAGCGCGCCCTGCAGGCCTCGCTCGGGAGCGACCTCCAGACGCTGCTCGAGATCGAGTCGTCCGGCCAGGCGCTGGCTTCGAACAGCGACTACGCGAAAGAGGCGGTGCGGCGTTTCGCGGCGCGCGAGCCCGCGCAGTTCCGCTGGCCGCCTGCCGCGTGAAGCGCGGCGACCCTGACAGATTCACCGACACGACAAGGCAAGCGACGATGCTCGACTATCAGAAGGCCCGCGACTGGCAATCCGGCGAGGTTCGCCATGACTACGCACCGCGGGACACCATGCTCTATGCGCTCGGTCTCGGCCTGGGCGCCGACCCGCTCGACGAGCGGCAACTGCGCTTCGTCTACGAGAAGGAGCTCGCGGCGCTGCCGACCATGGCCGCGGTGCTGGCTTCGCCGGGCTTCTGGATGCGAGAGCGGCGCGAGATCGGCATCGACTTCATGAAGCTGGTACACGGCGAACAGGCGCTGCGCCTGCATGCGCCGCTGCCGCCGTCGGGCACGGTGCTCGGGCGCACGCGCGTGACGCGCGTGGTCGACAAGGGTGAGGGCAAGGGCGCGGTGCTGCATGTGGAGAAAGAACTGGCCGATGCCGAGGGCCGGGCGCTCGCCACCGTCGAGAGCGTGTATTTCCTGCGCGGCGACGGTGGCTTCTCCCGGGCCGACGGGCGCAGCGACGAAGCCGCCGCGCCGGCGCCGGCCACGCCCGAGGGCGCGCCGGAGCATGTACTGGACCTGCCCACGCGGCCCGACCAGGCGTTGCTCTACCGGCTCTCGGGCGACCTCAACCCGCTGCATGCCGAGCCGGCCTTCGCGGCCAAGGTGGGCTTCGCGAAACCGATCCTGCATGGCCTCGCGACCTGGGGCATCGCGGGCCGCGGCCTGCTCGAGGCGCACGGCGGCCTCGATCCGGCGCGGCTGGTGGCGATGCGCGCGCGCCTGTCGGCACCGGTCTATCCGGGCGAGACCATCCGCCTCGAGAGCTGGCGCAACGGCAACGAGGTGGCGTTCCGAGCGCGCGCGCTCGAGCGCGATGTGCTGGTGCTGACGCACGGCCGCGCCGAGCTGCGATGAAGGCCTGGCGCGTCGAGGCGATCGGCGATCCGGCCGGCCTGCGCCTCGTCGACGTGCCCCTGTCCGAGCCGGCCGCCGACGAGTACCTCGTGAAGGTCGAGGCGGCGGGCCTGAACTTCCTCGACACCCTGCTGGTCGAGGGCCGCTACCAGGTGCGGCCCGCGCTGCCGTTCACGCCCGGCATGGAGGTGGTGGGCACCGTGGTCGGCGGGGCCGAGGCGAGGCTGCGCGTGGCGGCCGCGACGCCGTCCGGACGCTTCGGTGGCTTCGCGGAGTACGCGCTGGTGCCGCGCGCCGAGGCGGTGGTGCTCGAGGCCGACGTGCCGCCCGGCGTGGCGCTCGCGTTGCGCGGCAACTATCCCACCGCGCTGTATGCGCTGCGCCATGCGGGCCGCCTGGCCGCCGGCGAAACCCTGCTGGTGCACGCGGGCGCGGGCGGCGTGGGCAGCGCGGCCGTGCAACTGGGCAAGGCCATGGGCGCGCGCGTGATCGCCACCGCGGGCAGCGATTCCAAGCGCGAACTCTGCCGGGCGCTGGGCGCGGATGCGGTGGTCGACTACGGCGATGCCGGCTGGGTCGACGCGGTGCGTGCGCTCGCCCCGCGCGGCGTGGACCTCGTCTTCGATCCGGTGGGCGGCGAGGTCGGTGCGCAAAGCGCGCGCTGCCTCGGCTTCGGCGCGCGGCTGCTGGTGGTCGGCTTCGCGGGCGGCGCGCTCACGCAACTGCCGGCCAATCGCCTGCTGCTCGCCAATGCCTCGGCCATCGGCGTGCTGTGGGGCGAGGTGCGCAAGCGCGAGCCGGCCCTGGCGAGCCGGCTGGCGCAGGAGATCCGCGACTGGTGGCGCGAAGGGCGTCTTCGCCCGCTCGAGGCCACGGCCTTCGACTTCGTGCGACTGCCCGAGGCGCTGGCCGCCCTGGCGCAGCGCCGCACCTGCGGCAAGGCGATCCTCACGATGTCCCTGGTGTCGCCGACGGAACGTGCAGGATCGAATTCGCTTGCGTAGAATCAATGGTTCTACCAAAGGAGACATGATGGACTTCAACCTGCCCGCCGACGCCGAGGAAATGCGCGTCGCCACGCGAGACGCCGTCGACGCGCTGCTCAAGCTCGAACCGCGTTACCACGAGACCGGGGAAGTGCCCGAGCAGGTCGAGAGCACCCTGTGCGAGATGGGCTTCTACGGCATGGCGATCCCCGAGGCCTACGGCGGCATGCCCGTGGACCACCTCACGAGCGTGGCGGTGCAGCTCGAGCTCGCGCGCCTGCCGCCGCAGTTCTGGCCCTTCGTGCGCTCGGCCATCGGGCCCGGCGTGCACATCATCGTGGACCACGGCAGCGAGGCCCTCAAGAAGAAGTGGCTGCCCGAGATCGCCTCGGGCCGCTCGCGCAACTGCATCGCGATCACCGAGCCGCACGCGGGCTCCGACGCGGCGCGGATGCTGACCTCCGCCAAACGCGAGGGCGACCACTACGTGCTCAACGGCACGAAGACCTTCATCTCGAACGCCAACCATGCGCACTCGATCACCGTGCTGGCCTCGACCGACCGCGCGGCCGGCAAGCACGGCATCTCGGCCTTCCTGCTCGACACCACCACGCCGGGCTTCGAGGTGGCGCGCACCATGCCGACCATGGGCTGGATGGACGACAGCCTCTGCGAGATCACCTTCACCGACTGTCGCATCCCGGTGGAGAACCTGCTGGGCGAGGAGGGCCGCGGCCTCTCGTACGCGATGTCGGGGCTCAACGAGGGCCGCCTCAACGTGGGCTGCCAGGCACTCGGCCCGGCGCAGATCGCGCTCGACGAGACCATCGAGCACGCCCGCACGCGCGTCACCTTCGGGCAGGCGCTGGCCGAGCATCAGGCGATCCAGCACATGATCGCCGACATGGCGATGGACCTGCACGCCGCGCGCATGGTGCTGTTCGAGGCCGTGTGGCGCGCCACGCGCGGCGAGGATGCGCGCATGAAGGCCTCGATGGTGAAGGTGATCTGCACCGAGGCGGCCTGTCGCATCGCCGACAAGGCGCTGCAGATCTTCGGCGGCTCGGGCTACTGCCGCGGCACCATCGTCGAGCGCGTGTACCGCGACCTGCGGGTGCTGCGCATCTACGAGGGCGCCTCGGAGATCCACCGCAACATGATTGCGCGGCAGTTGCTGGCTTGAAGCAAGGCCGGTGCGGGCGCGGCGCCCGCGCCCGGTCTCATCGCATCAGCTCGCGTGCGATCACCACGCGCTGGATCTGGTTGGTGCCTTCGAAGATCTGGTTGAGCTTGGCGTCGCGCATCATCTTCTCGACCGGATAGTCCTTCACGTAGCCGTAGCCGCCGAAGACCTGCACCGCGTCGGTCGTGACCTTCATCGCGACGTCGCTCGCGAAGCACTTGGCCATGCTCGCGAACTTGGGCAGCGCGGCCCAGTCGCCGGCGTCGGCCAGGCGCGCGGTCTCGTAGACCAGGCAGCGCGCGGCCTCGATCTGCATCGCCATGTCGGCCAGCATGAACTGGATGCCCTGGAACTCGATGATGGCGCGCTTGAACTGGCGCCGCTGCTTGGCGTAGGCCAGCGCCGCGTCGAGCGCGCCCTGCGCCAGCCCGACCGAGGCCGCGGCGATGGCGGGGCGGTTGAGGTCGAGCGCGCGCATCGCCGAACGGAAGCCCTTGCCTTCCTCGCCGAGGCGGTTCTCGGCCGGCACGCGCACGTTGTCGAGGTAGATCGGCACGTTGATCGTGCCCTTCATGCCCATCTTGCGCTCGTTGCGGCCGAAGCTCAGGCCCTGGCTGTTCTTCGCGTCGACGATGAAGGGGCTGATGTCGTCGGCGCCGCCGCCTTCGCCGGTCTTGGCGAAGACCAGGATGTAGTCGGCGCGGCTGCCGAAGGTGCACCACTGCTTCTGGCCGTTGAGCACGTAGCTGTCGCCGTCGGCCACCGCGCGCGTGCGCATGCCGCCCACGTCGCTGCCGCAGTCGGGTTCCGACAGCGCGATCGCCGTCACCGTGCGGCCCTCGGCCAGGAGCGGCAGGAAGCGCTGCTTCTGTTCCTCGGTGCCGAAGTGCATCAGCGGCAGCGCGAACATGGTGTTCATGCCGGCCATCAGCGCGCACGACTCCGACACGCGCGAGATCTCCTCGCGCGCGATGCACACCATCGTGAGGTTGGCGCCGGGGCCGCCGTAGGCCTCGGGCACCCACAGCTGCAGCAGTCCCATGTCGCCGTAGACCGGGATCAGCTCCTCGGGAAAGCGGTCGTTCTCGTCGATCTCGGCGGCGATGGGCGCGACATGGCGCTCGACCATGCGGCGCACGCTGTCGCGAAAGGCGATCTGTTCTTCGGTGAAGTTCATGGCGGGGTTTCCTTGGTGATCCAGCGGGGGTTGTTGATGGCCAGCGCCTCGGCCAGCGCGGCGCGCAGGTGGGCCGCGACGCCGGGCGCGTCGGGGTCGAGCCGGCCGTCACGCAGCGCGTCGGCCAGCGCGAGGGACGGGGAGGTGGGAGTGGGGGCGTCTTGCAGCAGCGCGAGCAGGCGCTCGCGCGCCGCGGCATCGTGCGCGGCGCCGAGCCGCAATTCGCGCTCGACGATGCGCAGCACGTTGATCGCGATGCGGGTCTGGAAGCGGTGATAGCCATCGAGCGAGGGCATCAGCTCGTCCTCGAGATAGCGCGCGGTCGCCGCGAGCAGGGTGGGGGCGGGCGGGACGCTGTCGGACATGGCCGCGGTTCCTTTGTTCAGTGCTCGACAAGCTGGAAGAAGTCCCACAGCGGCTCTTCCATGCGCCGGCCCACGGCGCACAGCTCGAGGCTCGCGGGCGTGCCGTCGTCGCGGGTGGCGAGGCCGCGGCGCACGCAGCCGATGGCCCACTTGAGGTTGGAGAAGGCCTCCCAGAAGCGCACGCGCGCGGGATCGACCGGCGCGCCGCCGGCGCGCTCGTAGGCCGCGTAGAGGTCCTCGCGCGCACCGAAACCGCCGACCTCGGGCGCGGCGCCGAAGCGCCAGGTCCGCATGCACAGCACGCCGAGGTCCTGCATGGGATCGCCGCGGCGTGCGATCTCCCAGTCGAGCACGCAGCGGATGCCCTCGGGCCCGACGATCAGGTTGCCGGTGCGGAAGTCCGCATGCACCAGCGCGTCGGCATCGTCCGCGGGCAGGTGGCGGCGCACCCATTGCAGCGCGAATTCGAGCGCGGGATGACGAAAGCCCGTGGCGTCGAGCAGGCCCGCGTATACCGAGAGTTCCTGCGCGGGCGAGAGCCGCTGCAGGAAATCCAGTCCCGTGGTGGGCATGCGATGGATGGTCGCGAGAATCCGCCCGGCCTGCTCCGCCATCGCCGCGCGCGCACCGGCATGCGCGGGGTCGGCGACCAGCTTGCGGCCCAGCGTCTCGCCTGCCACATGCTCGGTGACGTAGCCGCGGCCGAGGCCGTCGTGCAGGTCGAGGATGGCGCGTACCCTGGGCGCCGGCACGCCGTGGGTGCGCGCGGCGATCATCAGCCGCGCATCGTCGGCGGCATCGAGCTTCGGTGCCGACGATTCCTTTCTTTCGGGTGTGGCGGCTGGTGCCTGCTGCAGGATCAGCGCGACAGGGCCGTCGGCGGTCGCGAGCTCGAAGGACCAGGTGGTCTTGGTCGCGCCGCCCGTGAGGCGGCGCAGCGCCTCGACGCGGCCGTGCAGTCCCGCATGGCGGCTCAGCGCGGCGGCGAGCCGTTGCGCCATCGCTTCCGTGGCGGGCGCCATTTCAGATCCTGCGGCCCGCGCCTTGCCAGAACGGATCGCGCAGGCGGCGCTTGAAGATCTTGCCGCTGTCCTCGCGCGGCAGCGACGCGTGGAAGTCGATGCGGCGCGGGACCTTGTACCGGGCCAGCCGCTCGGCGAGGAAGGCGCGGATCGCTTCCGCATCGGGCGCGGCGCCGGGCATGCACTCGATGGCCGCGGCCAGCGACTCGCCCATCTCGTCGTCCGGAATGCCGAACACCGCGCAGTCGCGCACCGCGGGGCATTGCAGCAGCACGGCCTCGATCTCGGCCGGATAGATGTTCACGCCGGCCGAGATCACCATGTCGGCGCGGCGGTCGCACAGGTACAGGTGGCCGTCCTTGACGTAGCCCACGTCGCCGCAGCTGATCAGCCCGTCGCGCTCGACCTCGCGGCGCTTCTCGGGATGGTTGTGGTAGGTGAAGTCGGCATAGGCCGGCACGCGCACGAAGATCTCGCCGACCTCTCCCGGCGCGACCGGGCGTCCGTCCTCGCCGTAGAGCGCCATGCGCGCGCCGGGCGTCAGCCGGCCCACGCTGCCGGGAAATTCCAGCCAGTCCTGCGGCGTGCTCAGCGTGGCGGTGCCGACCTCGGTGCCGCCATAGGTCTCGTACACCACCGGTCCCCACCAGTCCATGAGCGCGCGCTTGGTCTCGGGCGCGCAGGGCGCGCCGGTATGGGTGACCCAGCGCAGCGAGCCCAGGTCGTAGCGGCGGCGCACCGCCTCGGGCAGCTTGAGCATGCGCACGAACATCGTGGGCACCGCCACCATGTGGCTGATGCGGTGGCGCTCGATCGCGGCGAGCACGGCCTCGGGATCGAACTTGGTCTGCATCGCCAGCACCTCGCAGGCGGGCAGCGCCTGGCGCGCAAAGGCATTGGGCGAGGCGTGGTACAGCGGCCCCGCGATCAGCGCGCGCACGCCGGGCTGCAGGCCGTACACGCTGCGCAGCAGTTCGACATAGGCGCGCGCCTGCTCGGGCGTGGCGGCCTCGCGCCGCACGCCCTTGGCGCGGCCGGTGGTGCCCGAGGTGTAGATCATGGTGGCGCGGCTGCGCATCGGCGGGCCGTCCCAGGGCGCGAAGGCCGCGAGCCAGGTGTTCCATTCGAGCGCACCGCCCGGCACCGCGGCGGCCTCGTCGGTCAGCGCGAAGGCGCGCACCGCCTCGGGCGGCGTCGGCACCGTGACGACGGCGGTGTCCACGGGGAAGCGCTCGCGCACCGGCGCGAGCAGGTCGGCATGGCCCACGATCACGCGCGGACGCACGTCCTCGACGATGTAGAGCACCTCCTCGGGCTTGCCGTGCCAGTTGATCGGCACGGCGTAGGCGCCGAGCGCGGCCGCGGCCTGCTGCGCCTCGAGGAAGGCGAAGTCGTTGCGCAGCAGCAGTGCCACCGCGTCGCCCTCGCGCACGCCGAGCGCATCGAGGCCGCGCGCGGCCTGCAGGGCGCGCCGGGTCAGCAGGTCGCGCTCCATCGCGCGCCCGTCGAGGATCACCTGGCTCATGTCGTCGTGTCTCCGATGGGGGCGAACGGCGGCTCCGTCCACCAGGGGTAGGGCGCGGGCATGCCGGTGCTGACGGCATCGGGAAAGCGCGCGGGCCGCTTCTCGCGGAACGAGGCCACGCCCTCGGCCGCGTCGGCCGAAGCGCCACGCGAGCGCAGCGCGGCGCTTTCGAGACGATGGGCCTCCATCGGATGCGCCGCGCCGAGCATGCGCCACATCAGTTGCCGCGTGAGCGCCACCGACACCGGTGCCGCATGCGTGGCGATCTCCGCGGCCAGCGATTGCGCGCGCGCCAGCAGCTCGCCGGGTTCGCACAGCTCGCTCACGAGGCCGCCCGCGCGGGCCTCCTCGGCATCGAAGACATGGCCGCCCATGCTCCATTCCAGCGCCTTCGAGATGCCGGCCACGCGCGGCAGGAACCAGCTCGCGCAGGCATCGGGCACGATGCCGCGGCGCGCGAAGACGAAACCGAAGCGCGCGTCGCGCGAGGCGATGCGGATGTCCATCGGCAGCAGCATCGACGCGCCGATGCCGACGGCCGCGCCATTCACGGCGGCGATCAGCGGCTTGGTGCTCGCGAACAGGCGCAGCGCGAGCACGCCGCCGCCGTCGCGGCCCGGTTCCTCGCAGGGTTCGGCGTCGCGCGCGGCCGCGGCCGGATCGAAGGCCCGCGCGCCTTCCGACAGGTCGAAGCCGGCGCAGAAGGCACGGCCCGCGCCGGTGATCACGATGGCGCGCACCGCGTCCTGCGCATCCGCGAGGTCGAGCGCGCGGCACAGCTCGCGGCGCATGGCGCGGGTCATCGCGTTCATGCGCTCGGGGCGGTGCAGCGTCAGCGTGAGCACCGGGCCCGACAGGTCCCAGCGCAGGGTCTCGAAGGCGGGTTCGCTCATGCCATCGCCGCCAGCCGCGCCGACTGCGCGTCGACATCGCCGAAGAGCTGGTCGAGCAGCGCGAGGCGGCGCAGGCAGTGGCCCACCGCGTATTCCTCGGTCATGCCGATGCCGCCATGCAGCTGGATCGCCGCGTGGCACAGGCCGCGGCCGTGGCGGCCGATCATGAGCTTGGCGCGCGCGAGGTCGGCGCGCGCGCCGGGTGCGTCGAGGTCGTCGGCGGCGACCGCCGCCACCAGCGCCATGCTGCGGCACATCTCGAGGCTCACGAGCATTTCCGCGGCGCGGTGGCGCAACGCCTGGTTCTCGCCGATCAGGCGGCCGAACTGGCGGCGCGTCTTCAGGTAGTCGACGGCCAGCCGGTAGGCCGACTCCATGAGGCCGACGGCATCGGCGCAGACCGCGGCGGTGCCGGCGGCCAGCGTTCCCTCGAGCGCGCGCAGCGCGGTGGCGGCATCGTGCGGATCGTGCAGCGGCAGCGCGGTGGCGGATTCGAAGCACAGCTCGCCGGCCGGCGTGTCGTCGACCAGGCGATGGGCGCGGCACTGCACGCCCGGGTCCTGGGCATCGACCAGGAACAGGGCGAGGCCCTGCTTGTCGTCGGGCGCGCCCGCCACGCGCGCGCTGACCACGACATGGTGAGCGGCCGTGGCATGCAGCACGTTGCATTTCACGCCGTCGAGCCGCCAGCGTTCGCCATCGCGGCGCGCGACGGTCTCGATCCACAGCGGGGCCTGGTGCCCGGCCGCTTCGTCGTGGGCCCAGGCCAGGCGGACTTCGCCGCTGGCCACGCCGGGCAGCAACCGCGCCTGCATGTTGTCGTCGTCCGCGAGCCGCAGCGCGGTGGCACCGAGCACGACCGAGGCGAGGAAGGGTTCGAGCGACAGCGCGCGGCCGAGCTCCTGCATCACCGGCAGCAGGTCGATGGCGCCGCCGCCGAAGCCGCCGTGGGCCTGCGGCAAGGGCAGGGCGGTCAGTCCCAGATCGGCCAGTTGCCGCCACACCGCTTCGCTCCAGCCCGCGGGCGTGGCGGCGATCGCGCGGCGCTGCTCGAAGCCGTAGACATCGCCGAGCAGGCGCGAGAGGCTGGCCTGCAGCGCCTGCTGCTCTTCATTGAGTTCGAAGTTCATGCGGGCCTATCCCAGGATCGTCTTGGAAAGAATGTCCTTCTGGACTTCGCTCGTGCCGCCGTAGATGCTGGCGGCGCGGCTGTAGAAGTAGCGCATCGCGAGCGGCCCGGCCCAGTGCTCGGCGCCGGGCCCGTCGTGCGCGCGGCGCTCCATCGCCGCGGGACCGGCGATGCGCTGCAGCAGCTGCGCGATCTCCTGCTGCAGCTCGGTGCCCTTGAGCTTGAGCACGGAAGCGAAGCCCGGATTCTTCCGCGCCGTGTCGTTCGACAGCAGGAAGCGCCAGTTCGTGACCTCGAGCGCGCGGATCTCGGCGTCGAGCACGGCCATCTCGGCGCGCAGCCGCGTACTGTCGAGCAGCGGCCGGCCGGCCTGCGTGAGGCGGCCGGCCAGCTCGCGCGCATAGTCCAGCCGCTCGCGGCACAGGCCCACGTTGGCGATGCCGGTGCGCTCGTTCATCAGCAGGTACTTGGCGCAGTCCCAGCCGCGGCCTTCCTCGCCCACGAGGTTGCCGACCGGCACGCGCACCGCGTCGAAGAAGACCTCGTTGAGATGGTGCTGGCCGTCGATCGAGGTGATCGGGCGGATCGTGATGCCGGGGCTGCGCAGGTCGATCAGCAGGAAGGAGATGCCGTGCTGCTTGCTGCCCGTGCCGTCGGTGCGCACCAGCGCGAACACCCAGTCGGCCAGGTGCGCGGTGGTGGTCCAGATCTTCTGGCCGTCGACGACGTAGTGTTCGTCCTCGCCTTCGCCTTCCCGCCTAGCCGAAGTGCGCAGCGAGGCCAGGTCGGAGCCCGAGCCCGGTTCGGAGAAGCCCTGGCAGAACCAGAGGTCGAGGTTCGCGAGCTTGGGCATGAAGAAGCGCTTCTGCGCCTCGGTGCCGAACTTCAGCAGCACCGGCCCGAGCATGCCCACGTTGAACACCTGCGGCAGCGGCGCGGGCGCGCGGAACAGCTCGTCGAGCAGGATCAGCCGCTCGGCCTGTCCGAGCTCGGCGCCGCCGTACTCACGCGGCCAGTGCGGCGCCGCCCAGCCTTTCTCGTTGAGGATGCGCTGCCACGTGACGGTGTCCTGCTTGCGCGGCGGATGGCCCAGGCGCAGGCGGTTTCGGATCTCGGCGGGCAGCCGTTCCTCGATGAACTGGCGGACCTCGCGGCGGAAGGCGGCTTGGTCGGGGGGCGTGGCGAGATCCATCGGGCGAAGCAGCGGTGGCTGAGAGTTGGCTCAGGCCATCATATGCCGGACTTCTGATTGGATCAACCATTGCTTCCATGAGGCCGAAGCCAGAATCCACGGGAACCTGGATGCCTCGGCGGCCCGGGCCGGATCAGCGCTGCCGGGCAGGCGCGCAGGACCGGCCGATGACCAGGTCCCAGTCGACCATCAGCTTGCGCGGATGGGCCGGCGCCTCGTCGGCGACCCGGTCCATCATGAGCTTCACCGCCAACTGGGCGCTGCGCTCGAAGTTGTAGCGCAGCATCGTCAGGGGCGGGTACATGAGCTCGAGGGTCGAGGCCTCGCCGATGCCGATGACCGACAGGTCGCGCGGTATCTCGAGCCCGGCCTCGTGTGCCACATGGACCGCGCCCGACAGCATGCGGGTGCCCAGCGCGATGATCGCCGTGGGCGGTTCGTCCAGCGCCAGCATCTCGGACATGCGCGTGCTCGACGACTCGATCCAGGAATTGGGCATGAACACCAGCCGCTCGTCGAACGCGACGCCTGCGGCGGCCAGCGAGGCCTTGTAGCCCGCCAGCTTCTCCCGCCCGGGGCGCAGGCTCGCGCTCGACACGAACAGCGCGATGCGCCGGTGGCCCAGCGACAGCAGGTAGTCGACCGCGCGGCGCATGCCGCGCAGGTGGTCGATGAGCACGCTGTCGAAGGCCGCGCCCATGTCGCGGTCGCAGATGACGACGGGCAGCTTGGACTGCGCGAAGGGGCAGTCCTCGGGGTCGGGGTACTCGAAGGTCGGCGACGCGATGATCCCCTCGAGCCGGCGGTTCTCGAAGAAGGCGACGAGTTCGCGGTCGCGCGTCTGGCGCTCGGAACTGCCGACCAGCAGCGAGTAGCCCGCGGCCTGCGTCAGGCGCTCGACCTCGCTCAGGTGCGCGGCCAGCGAGGGGTTCGCGATGTTGGGCAGCAGGTAGCCGATGGTCTTGCTGCGTCCGGTGCGCAGATGGCGCGCCGTGAAGTCCGGCTCGTAGCCCAGTTTCGCGACCGCCTCGAGCACGCGCCGCCGCAACTCGGGACTGGCATAGCCGCTGTCGTTGAGCACGCGCGACACGCTGCCGATCGCCACGCCGGCCGCATGGGCCACATCTCGCACCGAGATCCGTTGTCTCATCGTTTACCAGTATAGAAACGTTCCACACCATTTGCGGAATCGGGTGCCTATCGTAGAGTGAAACGCATATGAAATCGTTTCTAGAAAACCCCCAATGCAGCTGATCGACTCCTTCGACCGGGGCCTGAGCCTCGGCCCCGACGCGCCCTGCCTCGTCGAGCCCGGCGGGCGCACCCTGAGCTATGGCGAGGTCGATGCCCTGACGCACCGCATCGCCAACGGCCTGCAGGCCGCGGGCATGGATGCGCAATCGCAGGTCGGCCTGCTGACCCAGAACCACCTGCTGACCATGGTCGCCGTGCTCGGCACGGTGCGCTCCAGCGCCGTGTGGCTGCCGGTCAACGCGCGCAACTCGGCCGAGGAGAACGTCAACATCCTCGCGCGCGGCGGCTGCCGCTTCCTCTTCATCCACAGCAGCTTCGAGGCCCAGCTGCCGATGCTGCGCGAGGCGATCCCGGAACTGCGCGGCGTGGTCTGCATCGACCGCGAACTCGACGGCGTGCCCAGCCTGGAGAGCTGGGCCGCGCGCCAGTCCGATGCGCGCCACCGCAGCCCCGCACGGTCCGACGACGTGGTCGCCATCCGCGGGACCGGCGGCACCACGGGGCTGCCCAAGGGCGTGCTGGTCACGCACCGCGTCTACGGCGCCATGATGGCCAACTGGTTCGCGGCCATGCCGGTGGTGGGGCGGCCGGTGCACCTGGCCGTGGCCCCGATGACGCACGCCGCCGGTGCAGTCTGCTTCATGACCATGGCCTATGGCGGCTCGACCATCGTGCTGGCATCGGCCGACGCCGGTGCCATCCTCGAGGCCCTCTCGGCCTACCGGGTCACGCAGCTCTTCCTGCCGCCGACGGTGATCTACAAGCTGCTGGCGCATCCGGACCTGCGCCGGCACGACTACAGCGCGCTGCGCTACTTCGTCTACTCGGCGGCCCCGATGTCGGTCGACAAGCTGCGCCAGGCGCTCGATGTGTTCGGGCCGGTCATGGTGCAGTGCTACGGGCAGGCCGAGGCCCCGTTCATCTGCACCTGCCTCACGCCGCAGGACCATGCCGACATCCTGGCCGATTCCGCGCTGCATGGACGGCTGGCGAGCTGCGGCCGCGCGTCGCCGTTCGTGCGCGTGGCGGTCATGGATCCGCAGGGCGGGCTGCTGCCGGCCGGCGAGCGCGGCGAACTGGTGGTGCAGGGCGACATCGTGATGAAGGGCTACTACAACGACCCCGAGAAGACGGCCGAGACGCTCAAGCACGGCTGGCTGCACACCGGCGACGTCGGCTACATGGACGAGGCCGGCTACTTCTACATCGTCGACCGCCTCAAGGACCTGATCGTCTCCGGCGGCTTCAACATCTCGCCCGGCGAGATCGAGCAGGTGCTGTGGACCCTGCCCGCGGTGAGCGACTGCGCGGTCATCGGCGTGCCCGATGCGGTCTGGGGCGAGGCCATCAAGGCCGTGGTCGAGCTCAAGCCCGGGCAGAGCCTGGACTCCGACGCGGCGCTCGCGTTGTGCCGCGAGCGGCTGGGCGGCATGAAGACACCCAAGACCATCGAGGTCTGGGAGCAGTTGCCGCGCAGCGCCGTCGGGAAGGTGCTCAAGCGCGAGATTCGCGAACGTTTCTGGCAAGGGAGTGCGCGCCGTGTCTGAACTCTCACACCAACACGCGGGCAGCGGGATCCGGCGCCGCTCGTGGATCGTCGAAGGACTGTGCGCCTTCGCCGCCGTGGCGTCGGCCGGCCTGCCGCTGGCGGCTCGCGCCCAGGCAACGGCATGGCCCGAGCGCGCGATCACGCTCATCCAGCCCTATGCGCCGGGCACCGCGACGGATGCCTCCTCGCGCTTCATCGCGCAGAAGATCGGCGAGCGCTGGAAGGTGCCGCTCGTCATGGACCACCGGTCCGGGGCCAACGGGCTGATCGGCACCGAGCTGGCCGCGCGCTCGGCGCCCGACGGCTACACGCTGATGATCACCTCGACGGGCTACTTCACCAACGAGGCGCTGATGCAGCGCATCACCTACGACCCGCTGAAGTCCTTCGTGCCGATCGCCAAGGTCGGCGCGGTGCAGCTGCTGCTGGTGGTGCCGGCCGAGTCGCGCTTCCGGAGCGTGCAGGACCTCGTCGCCCATGCCCGGTCGCACCCCGGCAAGCTCAGCTACGCATCCGGCGGCAATGGGAGTTCGCAGCATCTGTCGGCCGCGCTGCTCGCCACGCTCGCCGGCATCCAGCTGCTGCACGTGCCGTACAAGGGCCAGGTGCCCGCGGCCGTGGGCACTTCCACCGGCGAGGTCGATTTCTCCTTCGCCGCGATCACGACGGCGCGTCCGCTGATCGCGGCCGGCAAGCTGCGCGTGCTCGCGGCCAGCGGCGCGAGCCGCTCGGCCTCCTACCCCGACCTGCCGACGATGGCGGAAGCCGGCGTGCCGGGCTACGCCTACGTCGCCAACACCTTCTTCTTCGCGCCGGCGGGCACGCCCGAGGCCATCGTGCGCAAGATGTCCGACGCGATCGGCGAGGTGGCCAGCGAGCCCGCGTTCAGGGAGTACGCCCAATCGATCGGGATGGAGCCCGACTTCGTCGGCCATGCGGATTGGCGCAAGACCATCGCGTCGGAGCGCGAGCAATGGCTCAAGCTCGTGCGCGACAGCGGCGCGAAGGCGGAGTAGCGATGTCCGTGCAACGACCCTATCCGGCCTGCATCGTCGGCGCCTACGAACACCCCACGCGCCACGCGCCCGACAAGTCGGTCGCGCAGCTGCATGCCGAGTGCGCACGCGGCGCGCTCGACGACGCCGGCCTGGGCTTCGCCGATGTCGACGGCTACTTCTGCGCGGCCGATGCACCCGCCGGCGTTCCCGCGCTGATGGCCGACTACATGAACCTCAAGGTGCGGCACGTCGACGGCACCGAGTCGGGGGGCTGCTCGTACATCAGCCACGTGGGCCGCGCCGCGCAGGCGATCGCGCAGGGGCGCTGCTCGGTCGCGCTCGTCACGCTGGCCGGCAAGCCGCGCAGCGGTGGCCAGGCGACGGGCACCGAGTTGCGCGTGCTGCCCGCGGACAGGCCCTGGTCGGCCTGGGAGAGCCCCTACGGCTGGACCGTGAGCGGCATCTACGCCAACTTCGCCTGCCGCCACATGCACGAGCACGGCACCACCAGCGAGCAGCTGGCCTGGGTCAAGGTGGCGGCGTCGATGCATGCGCAGCACAACCCCCATGCGCTGCTGCGCAAGGTCTTCACCGTCGAGGACGTGCTGAACTCGCCGATGGTGGCCGATCCCCTGCATCGGCTCGACTGCTGCGTGATCACCGACGGCGGCGGCGCGCTGGTGGTGACGCGTCCCGAGATCGCGCGAAGCCTGCGCCGCCCGATGGTGGCGGTGCGCGGCTTCGGCGAGACGGTGCGCACCGGCGAGGCCGGAGACTTCGACATGCTGCGCACCGGCGCGGCGATCTCCGGGCGCGACGCCTTCGAGTCGGCGGGCCTCACGCCGCGCGACGTGAAGTACGCGTCCATCTACGACAACTTCACCATCATGGTGATCCTGCAGCTGGAAGACCTGGGCTTCTGCGCCCGCGGCGAGGGCGGCCGCTTCGTCGCGGATGGCGGCCTGGTCTCGGGCGTCGGGCGCCTGCCATGGAACACCGATGGCGGCGGCCTGTGCAACAACCACCCGCAGAACCGGGGCGGCATGACCAAGGTGATCGAGGCCGTGCGGCAGTTGCGCGGCGAAGCGCATGCGGCCGTGCAGGTGCCGAACTGCGACATCGCGATGGCCACCGGTCCCGGCATGGTGTTCGGCATCGGCCATTCGCACGCCACGCTGTTGATGGAGCGCACGTCATGACGAAGCCCGACGTCGAGCAGGCTGCGGCCGGCGCTCTCGAGCGCACGCTGCGGGACCCCTATGTCCAGGCCTTTCCCGAGACCGAGGCCTTCTGGCGTGCCAGTGCCGCGGGGCAGCTGCTGCTTCCGCGCTGCCGCGCGTGCTCGCGATGGCACTGGCATCCGCGCGCGTTCTGCCCGTTCTGCCATGCCGATGCGCTCGACTGGATCGAGGCATCGGGCCTGGGCGAGGTCTACAGCTTCTCCATCGTCCGGCGCACCGGCGCGCCCTATGTGCTGGCCTATGTGCGTCTCGAGGAAGGCCCGATCCTGATGACCAACATCGTCGACACCGACCTCGCCGACGTGCGTGTCGGCATGCCCGTCGCGGTGCGTTTTCGCGCGACCGAGCAAGGCCGCATGGCACCGGTGTTCAGCGCCCGGCCGTGAGCCGCTAGTGGTTTTCCCACATAGAAACGTTCCACGGGATTGCAGCGATGTTCGCTCTGCTTCCCAATAGAACGGCAGAGAAAAACGTTTTCAGATTCACCATGCCCAACACCCCAAACGACCCATCGCGCCCCGCCATCCTGTCGCGCGACACGCGCCTGCTGATCGGCGGCGAATGGACCTCCGCGCGTTCCGGCCAGACCTTCGAGTCGGTCGATCCTTCGACCGGCCAGGTCATCGCGCGGCTGGCACGAGGCGGCGAAGCCGACATCGACGATGCCGTGGCGGCGGCGCGCCGAGCCTTCGAAGGTCCGTGGCGCGGCACCAAGCCGGTGGAGCGCCAGCGCCTGCTGCTGGCCATCGCCGACCTCATCGACCGGCACAGGGAAGAGCTGGCCTACCTGCAGTCGCTGGAGTTCGGCGGCCCGATCAGCGTGGTGCGCGCGGGCATGGGTCGCCCCACCGGCCTGCTGCGCTTCTATGCGGGCCTGGCGACGGCGATCCATGGCGAGACCATCGAGAACTCGCTGCCCGGCCACTTCCTGAGCTATGCGCTGAAGGAGCCGATCGGCGTGGTGGGCGCCATCACGCCGTGGAACGGCCCGCTGAGCGTGTGCATCACGAAGATCGCGCCGGCCATCGCGGCGGGTTGCACGGTGGTGCTCAAGCCGTCGGAAGAGGCATCGCTCGCCGCCGTGAGGCTGGGGGAACTCGCGGTGGAGGCGGGGGTGCCGCCCGGCGTGCTCAACATCGTCACCGGCGCGGGCGATGCCGGCGCGGCGCTCGCGGCGCATCCCGGCGTCGACAAGCTCGGCTTCACCGGCTCCACCGTCACGGGGCAGGCCATCATCCGCGCCTCGGCCGGCAACGTGAAGCGGCTCTCGCTCGAGCTCGGCGGCAAGTCGCCCGACATCGTCTTCGCCGATGCCGACCTCGACGCCGCGGCGCGTGGCGCCGCGATGGCGGTGTTCGCGAACTCGGGCCAGATCTGCTGCGCGGGCTCGCGCCTGCTGGTCGAGCGTTCGATCCACGACGAATTCGTCGAGCGCGTGGCCGCGGTCGGCCGCTCGCTCAAGATCGGCCACAGCCTGGACCCGGCCACCCAGATCGGCCCGCTGGTCTCGCGCAAGCAGCTCGATCGCGTCTGCGGCTACCTCGACGCCGGCCCGCGCGAGGGCGCGCAGCTCGTCTCGGGTGGCAACCGGTGCGACGACGATGCATTGCGCGACGGCTTCTTCGTGCCGCCCACGGTGTTCGCGGGCGTGCGCAACGACATGCGCATCGCGCGCGAGGAAATCTTCGGCCCCGTGATCTCCGCCATCCCTTTCGACGACGCCGACCAGGCCCTGGCGATCGCCAACGACACGCCCTTCGGCCTCGGCGCGGGCGTGTGGACCCGCGACGTGAAGAAGGCGCATCGCGTCAGCGGCGCGCTGCGTTCGGGCACCGTCTGGATCAACTGCTACCTGCAGATGGACCCGTCGATCCCCTTCGGCGGCTACCGCATGAGCGGCTATGGGCGCGAGTTCGGCACGCGCCACATCGACGAGTTCATGCAGCTCAAGTCGGTGGTGCTCGACATGGGCTGACCGCTTCGCCCCATCCGCATCCTCGAAAGAAACCTCAACGGAGACAACACCATGAAGATCGCCAACCACCTCGCCGGGCGCACGATGCGCCGCCGCCTGCTCGCCGCCACGGCGCTGATGCTGGTGTCGAGCGCGCTGCCCGCGCTCGCGGACACCTATCCCTCCAAGCCGATCCGCATGATCGTGCCCTACCTGGCCGGCGGCGTCACCGACGTGATGGCGCGCCAGTTCGCCACCGTCATGAGCGACAAGCTGGGCCAGCAGATCGTGGTCGACAACAAGCCCGGCGCGAACACGCTCATCGCGACGCAGGCCGCGGCCACCGCGCCGCCCGATGGCTACACCATCTTCTTCATGGACCTGTCGCTGCTCTCGTACAACGCCTACCTCTACAAGCAGCAGCCCTACGAACTCACGCGCGACTTCGTGCCGGTGACCTCGGTCGCGGAGATTCCGCTGGGCCTGGCCGTCAACAACTTCGTGCCCGCGAACAACGTCAAGGAATTCATCGCCTATGCCAAGGCCAACCCGGGCAAGCTGAACTACTCCAGCACCGCGTCGGGCGGCCTGCCGCACCTCGCGATGGAGAACCTGAAGTCGGTGGCCGGCATCGAGATGACGCACGTGCCGTACAAGGGCGCCGCGGCGGCCATCACCGACATGATCGGCGGGCAGGTGCAGGCCATGTTCAACGATGTGTCGACCTCGGTGCAGTACGTGAACGCGGGCCGCATGAAGGTGCTGGCCATCTCGGGCGACAAGCGCATGCCCAGGATGCCCGACGTGCCGACCTTCGCCGAACTCGGCATGCCCAAGCTCAGCACGGCCGCGTTCATGGGCATCGTGGCACCGGCCAGGACGCCGCCGGCGGCCATCGCCCGGCTCGACGCCGCGATCCGCGAGGCCTCGAAGAGCCCGGCCGTGGTGGAGTACCTGCAGACCAACAACCTGGTGCCGCGCGTCACTTCGGGCGCGGAGCTCGGCGGCATCATGGCCACCGAGCAGAAGAAGTGGCGCGAACTGGTGACCAGGCTCGACCTGAAGGTCGATTGATCCCATGGACAGTTTCGACTACGTGATCGTCGGTGGCGGCACGGCGGCCGGCGTGCTGGCCTGGCGGCTCGGCGAAGCCGGCCACAGCGTCTGCGTGCTCGAGGCCGGGCCGTCCGACGACAGCGCCTGGACGCGCATCCCCGCCGGCTTCACGCGCCTGCTGCGCGACCCGCGCTACAGCTGGCAGCTCGAGTGCGAGCCCTCGCCGGGCACGGCGGGGCGCCGCACCGCCCTGGTCCAGGGCCGCACCCTCGGCGGCTCGAGCGCGGTCAACGGCGCGGTCTACAGCCGCGGCCAG
Organism: Variovorax endophyticus; assembly: GCF_025376855.1. Taxonomy (NCBI): domain Bacteria; kingdom Pseudomonadati; phylum Pseudomonadota; class Betaproteobacteria; order Burkholderiales; family Comamonadaceae; genus Variovorax; species Variovorax endophyticus. The sequence continues at coordinate 73,229 of NZ_JAHUTH010000026.1, read as the reverse complement.
GCGCAGGACTTCGACGGCTGGGAGCAGCTGGGCAACACCGGCTGGGGCTACCGCGACGTGCTGCCGTACTTCCGGCGCAGCGAAGGCTTCGTCGGGCCGGCCAGCGACGAATACCACGGGCGCGACGGTCCCATGCGCGTGCAGGAAACCCCCTGGCGCGATGCGCTGTGCGAGACCTTCCTGCAGGCGGCGCAGCGGGCCGGCATTCCGCGCACGGACGACTACAACGGCGCCTCGCAGGCCGGCATCGGCTACACGCAGAGCGTGATCCACGAGGGCCGGCGCTGGAGCACGGCCCATGCCTTCCTGCATCCGGCCCAGCGCCGTTTCGGCACGCGGGTCGTCACCGGTGCGCGCGTGAGCCGCATCCTGACCGAGCAGCGCCGCGCGACCGGCGTGGAGTTTCATCGCGACGGCGCGATGCAGCCCGAACGCATCGCCGCGCGGCGCGAGGTGATCGTGAGCGCCGGCGCCATCCACAGCCCGCAGCTGCTGCAGCTGTCCGGCATCGGGCCGGCGGGCCTGCTGCAGGCGCACGGCATCGAGGTCGTGCAGGCGCTGGCAGGCGTCGGCGAGAACCTGCGCGATCACTACTGCCCGCGCTTCGTCGCCCGCACGAGCCCGGACGCCGACAGCATCAACCGGCGCGTGCGCGGCCTGCGGCTCGCGCGCGAGGTCGCGGCCTGGGCCGTGCGGCGGCCCAGCATCCTCTCGATCAGCCCGATCCTGATCTACGGTTTCTGGAAGACGCGCGCGGAGCTGCCGTCGCCCGACTTCGCGCTGTCCTTCATCTCGGCCAGCTATTCGCTCGGCCGGCTCGGCGAGGTGGACGAGGAGCCCGGCCTCACCTGCGGCGCGTGGCAGCTGCGCCCGCAGAGCCAGGGCCATGTGCGCATCCGTTCGGCCGACGGCCGCGACGCACCGCTGATCCAGCCCAACTACCTGTCGCATGCCACCGACCAGCGCGTGGTGGTGGATGCGCTGCGCTGGGTACGCCGCATCTTCGAGACGGAACCCATGCGCGGCACGGTGCGCGCCGAGCTGCTGCCCGGCCCGTCCGTGCAGACCGACGACGAGTTCCTGGACTTCGTGCGCCGGTATGCCGTCACCGGCTATCACGTGATCGGCACCTGCAAGATGGGCCCCGCATCGGACGCGCTGGCCGTGGTCGATCCGCAGTTGCGGGTGCACGGCATGCAGGGCCTGCGCGTGATCGACGCGTCCGTGATGCCGACCATCACGTCCTCGAACACCTGCGCCGCGACCGTGATGCTGGCGGAGAAGGCCGCGGACATGGTGCTTGGCAAGAACGTGGAGGCACGGCGGGAGCAGACGGCGCAGCGTCCCGCTACTGTGTCGCAAGACCAAGAGGAGCCGCTCCATGCGTAGCCGCCACGTCTTCGGCCACCTGCGCGGCATGTCGGCCCTGCTGCTGGCCGCCATCGCCGCCGGGCCGGCCGCGGCGCAGAACTGGCCCGACCATCCGATCCGGCTGATCATTCCGCTCGCGGCCGGCGGCGCCACCGACAAGGCGGCGCGCCTGCTGGCCCAGCGGCTGGGCACGGCGCTCGGGCAGCAGGTCGTCGCGGAGAACCTCACCGGGGCCTCGGGAGAGATCGCATTGAAGCGCGTCGCCTCCGCGCCCGCGGACGGCTACACCCTCGGCGCGACGGCCAACAGCCTGCACACCGTGGCGCCGCACATGTCCAGGCTTCCCTACGATGCCGTCAATGACTTCACCTGGCTCGGGACCTATGCGTCCTTCGAGTACGTGCTGGTCACCCGCGCCGATGCGCCCGACAAGGACCTGGGTGCGCTCCTCGCGCGGGCCCGCAAGGCACCCGATGCCGTCTCGTACGGCTCGTCGGGCGTCGGCACGGGCAACCACTTGGCGGGCGCGCTGCTCGGCGATCTCGCGAAGGTGCGGTTCAACGGCATCCCCTACCGCGGCGGCAGCCCGGCAATGATCGACGTGATCGCCGGGCGCACCGACTTCATGTTCGACGTCGTCGGCGGTGCCAAGGCGCTGATCGACGGCGCCAAGGTCAAGGCGCTGGCGACCAGCGGCAAGGCGCGCTCGTCGCTGCTCCCCGATGTGCCCACGGTCGCCGAGACCGTGCCCGGCTACGAGGCGACGGGCTGGTTCGGCCTGGTGGCGCCCGCGGGGCTGCCGGCCGACATCGCGAAGCGGCTCGAGGCCGAGGTCGCGCGCATCGCGCAGGACCCCGACTACCGGCGCCAGCTCGAAACCCTGGGCTATCACGCCCAGGCCATCCCGTCCGCCGCGCTCAAGCGGGCGGTCGCGATCGAATCCGAAAAATGGCGCGCCGTCGTGCAACAGCTGCCCTGCAGCAGCCGCGGTGCGTCCTGCGAAGGCACGAAGCCATGAAAAGAAGACTCGAAGGAAAAGTGGCGCTGGTGCTCGGCGCCGGCTGCGTGGTCGACGACTGGGGCAACGGCAATGCCGCGGCCGTGGCGTTCGCGCGCGAGGGCGCGCGTGTCGTCTGCGTCGACATGAACGAGGCGGCGGCCGCGCGCACCGCGGGCCTGATCCACGCGGAGGGCGGCGAGGCGATCCACGCCGCGGCGGACGTCGCCGATGCGGCGCAGGTCAATGCGGTGGTCGAAGAGGCCATGCGGCGCTACGGCCGCATCGACGTGCTGCACAACAACGCGGGCATCAACACCCGCGGCGGCGTGGTCGAGACGGCGGAGGAGGACTTCGATCGCGTGTTCGATGTCAACGTCAAGGGCGCCTACCTGAGCTGCAAGGCCGTCATCCCGGTCATGAAGGCGCAGGGCGGCGGCTCGATCATCCATGTGTCGTCGATCGCGAGCATCACCTGGACCGGCCATCCCATCGTGTCCTACCAGGCCTCGAAGGCGGCCCTCAACCACCTGACACGGATGATCGCCGTCCAGCACGGCCCCGACAACATCCGCTGCAACAGCATCCTGCCCGGGCTCATCGATTCGCCGCGCGTCCACGTGACGATGCTGTCCTTCTACGACGGCGACGTCGAGCGCATGCGCGAGGCCCGCTCGCGCTGCGTGCCGATGAAGCGCATGGGCGATGTCTGGGACGTCGCCAATGCCGCGGTCTTCCTGGCCTGCGACGAATCGAAGTACATCACGGGCGCGGCGCTACCGATCGACGGTGGGGTGACCTGCACGATGGCGCACTGACGCGCGGCGGCTTTCGTTGAAACGGGGGAAGCTCGATAATCGAGGGTTTTCCCCGTCGGGGCGGCCTCACACGTGAAGTTCCGCTGCAGCGGTCATCCGACCGACCACCGCCCTGATCAACGACACAGAGAGATCGAATGGAATTGGTTTTGGAAGAGATGCTCAGGTTGGGCGACATGCGCCCGAACTTCGTGCAGTCCATCCGCGCACTGCGCATCGGCGACCTCCAGGAAGCCGCGCAGCGCGAGCGAAACGTCTTCTGGCGCACGTCGCTGCGCGACATGGCCACGAAGGCCGACGCCGTGGCGAAGATCGTCGAGGACTTCGGCCTGGGCGCGCAGAAGGGCCTGACCGAGCTCGGCGCCAGCATCGTGCGCTCGGTCCCGCGCTCGGCGGACACGGGCTTCGTCGTGGTCCTCGAACATCTGCCGACCCGGGCCCAGTACGCCCTGTGCCAGGAGATCCTCGACATGTTCCGCGACGTCGCGGATGAGATGGGCGACAAGAACGTCGCGTTCCGCTGCTTCTTCTCCGCGCACTAGCGGATCGGCGTTCATGACCAACCCTCCGCCGACCGTCGCCGTGCATGGCAACTCCTTCCATGCGGACGACGTCTTCGCCGCGGCCGTGCTGATGGCGCTGCACCCCGGCGCGACGCTGATCCGCACACGTGACACGGGGCTCGTTGCCGCTGCGGACTTTGCCGTCGACGTGGGCGGGGAATGGGATCCCGCGCGCGGCCGCTTCGACCACCACCAGAAGGGCTTCGCCGAGCACCGGCCCAGCGGCGTCGTCTACGCGAGCTCCGGCCTGGTGTGGCTGGCCCATGGCCTGGACCTGATCCGCCAGCGCCTGCCGGGCATCGACGAGCAGATCGCGCTGCGCGTGCGCGACGCGATCGACGACGAGCTCGTGCAGCACCTGGACATGGCCGACACCGGCGCGCTCAACGCCGCGCCCGGATACTTCGGCATTTCCGCGATGGTCAGTGCCTTCAACACCTCGCGCAGCGAGGAGGGCGCCGCCGGCGCACCGCCGGCGATCGCCGCGCTCGAGCTGGCGCAGTTCAAGACCGTGATGGGCTTCATGGGTCTTTTCATCGACCGTCTCATGGTGCGCTTCTCGGACAAGTTCGCGGGCGAGTCGCTGGTCCGGCAGGGCGAGTTGCTGGCGGACGGGAAGATCCTGGTGCTCAAGACGTCGGGGCTGTCCTGGTCGGGTGTCGTCTGCGCCGAGATGCCCGATGTCCTGTTCGTGGTCTACCCGGAGACTCCGGGCGGCCAGCACCAGGTGCGCGTGGCGCCGATCGAGCCCCAGTCCTTCGTGGCGCGCCGCGACCTGCCGTCCGCCTGGGCCGGATTGCGCAACCAGGACCTCGCGGCCGTGACCGGCGTCGAGGACGCCGTCTTCTGTCACAACAACCTGTTCATCGCCGGCGCCGGGTCCCTGGCTGGCGCGATCGGGCTGGCGCGGGCGGCCGTGGCGCAGCTGCGGGACGAGGGCGCGCCCCGTGCCCTGGCACCTTAGGCCGGGGCAACTACGGCACTCTATGTCTTGAATCTATAGTTGGCGACTGCTAACTATAATTTAAAAGAGAAAACTATAATCTGCTGTAATCTCCAGAGCTGACCCAGGCGGCGGCACTTCGAGGAGACATCCATGGCGGACACGGTTTTTCACCGCACCCAGCTGGCCGATCGGATGGCCCAGGGCGTCATGGCCTCGGCCGTCGGCTCGGCGGCCGCTTCGGGCCTGTTTCTCGCCGCGCCCCGGCGCACCGGCAAGTCCACCTTCGTGCGCGAGGATCTCCGCCCCGCGCTGCAGAACCGGGGCGCCACGGTCCTCTATGTCGATCTCTGGGCGAACAGGAAGGCGGATCCAGGCGCGGTCATCGTCGGCGCGGTGCGCGCCGAGCTGGCCCGGCACGAGGGTGTCGTGGCCCGGCTTGCGAGGTCGGCCGGCATGGAGAAGGTCACCGTGGGCGGCGTGGCCTTCTCGCTCGATCGCGTCGGACTGGGCAAGGAGATCTCGCTGAGCGCGGCTCTGGCGGCGCTCTCCGACGAGACGAGGCAGCCGATCGTGCTGCTGATCGACGAGGCCCAGCACGCGATCGCCACGGAGGCCGGCTACGACGCCCTGTTCGCGCTGAAGGCCGCGCGGGACGAGCTCAACAGCAGCGAGCACCATGGGTTGCGCATCGTGGCCACGGGCTCCAACCGCGACAAGCTGGCGATGCTGCGCAACAGCAAGGACCAGGCCTTCTTCGGCGCGCCCCTGGTCGCATTCCCGCCCCTGGACGCCGACTACATCCAGTGGTTCTGCAAGGGCGTCGGCCTGGCGGGCCCGCTGGATCCGGACGCGGTCACGAAGCTCTTCGAGCGGGCGGGCCATCGGCCCGAGATCCTCGGTGCCGCCGCCGACAGCATCCGTTTCGACTTCAACATCGCTCCGGCCGATGCCGCGGCGGCTTTCGCCCAGGCCGTCGATGAGCAGATCGAGGAAGTCGACCTGCAGACCCTGCGGGTGATCCAGGCGCTCACCCCGCTGCAGTCCGCGGTCCTGCGGGTGCTGGCGCGCGAGGGCGAGAAGTACGCGCCCTTCGAGGCGGGGACCATGGAGCGCTACCGCGCGATGCTCGCGGCGCTCGCGCCGGGCGAGACGATGGTGCCGGAGGTGTCCAACGTCCAGGCGGCGCTCGGCGCGCTGCAGGACAAGTCGCTGGTCTGGAAAGAGAAGCGGGGCGTCTACTCGCTCGAGGAGAGCATGACCGCCGAGCTGATGCGCCGGCACGGCCTGCTGGACGCCGCGGCCTAGAAGTCTGCGCGGCGCTCAGCCCTCGGTCGCCGGCTTCTCCAGCAGCCGGTTGAGGCGCTCCAGGTGCGCGCGCATTTCCTTCACCGCGCCCTCCGCATCGCGCGCGCGCATCAGCCGCAGCACGTTGCGGCGCACGCCGATCACGTCGCTGCGCGGCACCGGGCTGGCCTTCGCGAGCAGCGCGCGCGTGAGCTCCGACAGCGACTCCACCAGCATGACCATCACCTGGTTGTGCGTGGCCTGCGCGAGGATCCGGTAGAACTCGGTGATGTAGGCATTGCGCCGCGAGAAGTCGCCGCGCAGGGTGAGCTCCTCCGCGCGGTCGATGTCCTGCTCGATGGCCTGGAAGTCCTCCTCGGTGGCGCGTTCGCAGGCGAGGCGGATCGCCTGCTCGGTCAGGATGATGCGCATCTCGGTCACGCTGTGCGAGGGGATCTGGCCGAGCATCACCATGTCGCCGACCGCCTGGGTTACGGTGCTCGAGTCGCGCTTGCGGATGAACGCGCCGCCGCCCATGCCCTGCTGGCACTGCACGATGCCCGCGTTCTCCAGGCTGCGCATGGCCTCGCGCACGGCCGTGCGGCTCACGCCGAGCTGCTCCGCGAACTCGCGCTCGGGCGGCAGCCGGTCGCCGGGCTTGAGCGTGCCCAGCGCCACCTCGCGCCGGATCTGCTCGCACACCGCCTCGAAGGCGCGCTTGGCCTTGATCGGCTGGAAATTCGGTCCGGAACGGCCGGCCGTGCCGGCCTCGGCGTTCTCGATGTCGGTCTGTTCGGCAGTCATGCGGCGCCTCCTCTTTCTTGCGGTTCGGGCAAAGGTTATACCTTATGTCCTTGTCTCGATAGAGGGGTGTCGCACCAGGGATTTTCAAGCAGCGCCATCCATATTCCTAAAAGGTCAGACCTTAGCACCTAACGCCAAAATGCGCTCGATGGTATCGGGGTTTGCCTCATGTATAAGGTATGACCTTATTAGCTATCGTACCTTCCATGATGAAGGAGACACGATGAGTACCGCTGGACGTCACCTGGTGGGATGGGCCCTGTCCCTGGCCGCGGGCATGGCATGCGCCGCATACCCGGACAAGCCGATCACGCTCGTCGTGCCCTATGCCCCCGGCGGCATGGGCAGCACCTTCGGCAACCTGATGAGCGAGGCGCTGAGCCCGGCGCTGGGGCAGCGCGTGGTGGTCGACTACCGGCCCGGCGCCAACGGCGGGCTCGGCGCGGCCCTGGTCGCCAAGGCGCCGGCCGACGGCTACACCCTGCTGATGGCGGTCAACAGCACGATGGCGATCAACCCGGCCATCTACCCCAAGCTGCAGTACGACCCGATCAAGGACTTCTCGCCGGTGGCCATGGTCTACACCTCGGCCAACGTGCTGATGGTCAATGCCAAGAGCCCGTACCGCAGCGTGGCCGACCTGGTGAGCTACGCCAAGGCCAATCCGGGCAAGCTCAACTACGGCTCCTCGGGCAACGGCGCGACGCCGCACCTGTCGGGCGAGATGTTCCGGCGCATGGCCGGCATCTCGATCAATCACGTGCCCTACAAGGGCATCGGGCCGGCCATCGTCGACCTGATCGGCGGGCAGATCGAACTGGTGTTCAGCGACACCTCCGCGATGACACAGGTGACGGGCGGCAACCTGCGCGCGCTGGCCGTCACCGGCCCGAGCCGCCTGGGCATGGCGCCGAACCTCCCGACGATGCAGGAGCAGGGCTTCCCGGGCTTCTCGATCCGCTCCTGGTACAGCATCGCCGCGCCGGCGGGCACGCCCAAGGCGGTGGTCGAACGGCTCAACGCCGAGATCGCCAAGGTGGTCCGCTCGCCCGAGATGCGCCAGCGCATGAAGGACATCGGCGTCGACCCGGCCGAGGACACCTCGGTGCACTACCTCGACGCCACCACCCGCGCCGACCTGGCGATGTGGAAGAAGTTCGTGACCGAGGCGGACATCAAGCTCGACTGAGCCGCCGCCCCGTTCCCTCCGAGACCTGAAAGGAAAAGCCAAGTGAAGATTGCCGTGTTCGATGACGACCGCGTGGGCCTCGTCGAGGAAGACCTGATCTACGACGTGACCGCGGCCGTGCCCGATGCCGGGCCCGAGTTCCCGCGCGTCTACATGTCGCGGCTGATCGCGCAATGGGACCGGCGCAAGGCCGACATCGAGAAGGCACGCCGCGAGGCGCGGGCGCGCCCCCTGTCCGAGGTGACGCTGCGCGCGCCCAATCCCTTCCCGCTGCACGTGGTGGCGGCGCCGGTCAACTACCGCAAGCACATCGGCGAGATCGGCGCGCGCTCTGTCAGCGGCGGCGCCTCGGCGGTCGAGCGCGGCTTTTTCCTGAAGGCCTCCTCGTCGGTGATCGGCGCGGGCGAGGCGATCCGCCTGCCGCGCGGCTCGACGCGCCGCTTCGACCACGAATCCGAACTCGCCGTGGTGATCGGCAGGCAGGCGCGCAACGTGCCGCGCGAGCAGGCCCTCTCGCACGTGTTCGGCTACTGCTGCCTGATCGACGTGACCCTGCGCATCGAGCCCGGCCGGTTCGAGGAGGAGCGCGTCGCGCGCAAGTCCTTCGATACCTTCACGCCCGTGGGCCCGTACATCGTGACGGCCGACGAGATCGGCGATCCCGGCGACCTCGCGAACCGCCTGTGGGTCAACGACGAGCTGCGCCAGGATTCGCGCACCAGCGCGCTGATCCTCGACGTGCCCGGGCTCATCGAGTGGGCCTCCTCGGTCATGACGCTGCAGCCCGGCGACATCATCGCCACCGGCACGCCCGAGGGCGTGGGCCAGTTCTCGCCCGGCGACCGTGTTCGCATGGAGATCGAACGCGTGGGCTCGATGACGCTGCCGGTCGTCGAGGACGAGGACTTCGCGCCGCGGCGCTTCTGAGGACAAGGATGGCGATGCGAACCCTGCGTCTTCTGGCCTGCGCGCTCGCGCTGCTCGGCGGCGGCGCCACCGCCGTGCACGCGCAGCAGGACTATCCGTCCCGGCCGGTGCGCATCATCGTGCCGTTCCCGGCGGGCGGCGGCGTCGACGTGCTGATCCGGTCGGTCGCGGCCGAACTGTCGAAGCGCTGGGGCCATGCCGTGGTCATCGACAACCGCGGCGGCGCCGGCTCGCTGATCGGCGCGGAGGCGGTGGCGCGTTCCGCGCCCGACGGCTACACGCTGATGGCGACCATCAACCAGACGCTGACCTCGAACCGCTTCCTCTACAAGTCGCTGCCCTATGACCCCGACAAGAGCTTCGCGCCGGTCGCGCTGATGACCACCAGCGACCAGTTCCTGATCGCCAACCCCTCGGTGCCGGCGAAGGACCTGCGCGAACTCGTCGCGGCGGTGCGCGCCAGACCCGGCACGCTGGCCTACGGCTCGTTCGGCAACGGCAGCCAGCCGCACCTTGTCTACGAGCTGCTCAAGGCCAAGGCCTCGCTCGACATCACCCATGTGCCCTACAAGGGCGTGGCGCCGGTCATGACCGGGCTCGTGGGTGGCGAGATCCAGCTGGCCACGGGCAGCGCGAGCGTCGCGGGCGAACTGCTCAAGGCCGGAAAGATCAAGCCGCTGGCGGTGGCCGGAGCCAGGCGCTCCACGCTCTTCCCCGATGTGCCGACCACGGCCGAGCAGGGCTATCCGCAGCTGCGCGCCGCCGTCTGGTATGCGCTGGTCGCGCCGGCCGGCACGCCCGAGGCGGTGATCGAGCGCATCGCCGCCGACGTCAAGGCGATCCTCGGCGAGCCGGAGTTCGCACGCAAGAACGCCACCGCGCGCGGCCTCGAGGTCAACGCCGGCGGGCCGGCCGACCTGCGCCAGGCCATCCGCGATGACGTGGCCGTCACGCGCGAGATGGTGCAGGCCGCGGGCGTGAAGCCCGAGTGAAGAAGACAACGCAAGGCCCACCGCCATGAACACCACCGCCACCGTCCGACCCGATTTCGACAGCGCGAGCGATCTCGCGCAGTTGCACCGCATGCTCGAGGACATCCAGGTGAAGAACGGCTGGAACAAGCCGACGCCCTCGCTCTATCCGCAGCCCAAACAGCACTACATGCCCGCGCACTGGCAGTACGCCGACGCGCGCGCCGCGCTGCACGCGGCCGGCCGCCTCGTCGGCACCGAATGGGCCGAGCGGCGCAACCTGATCCTGGCCAACCCGATCCCCGGCAACGACTACCCGACCGTGACCACGCTGGTGGCGGCCTACCAGATGGTCAAGGGCGGCGAGGCCGCGCGCAGCCATCGCCACACGCCCAACGCGATGCGCGTGGTGGTCGAGGCCGGGCCCGGCACCTTCACCATCGTCGATGGCACCGACGTGCCGATGGAGCCCGGCGACGTGCTGCTCACGCCCAACTGGAGCTTCCACGGGCACGACAACCGCAGCGAGGTCGACGCCTACTGGATCGACATCCTCGACGCGCCGCTGGTGCAACTGCTCGGGCCGATGTTCTTCGAGCACCATCCCGACAAGGTCGAGAAGGCCGAGCGCGTCGATCCCACGAGCCCGATGCGCTTCGCGCTGCGCGACTACAAGCCGCGGCTGCTGGACGCGCCCGAGACCGCGCCGGGCGTGCGCACGCTCGAGTTCGGACCGCCGACGCTCGACACCTTCGACCGCGTGGCGGTGGCGCTTTCGGCCGGCCGCGCGTGGCAGGTCGCGCAGAGCACCGCGAACCAGATCTTCATCGTGGTCGAGGGCGAGGGCAGCTCGCGCATCGGCGAGCACGGCTTCGAATGGCGGCGCGGCGACGTGATCGCGGCGCCGGCCTGGCTCGCGCAGCGACACAGCGCCACGCGCGACGCGATCCTGGTGCGCATGTCCGATGCCCCGGTGATGCGCGCCTTCCGCTGGCTGCGCTCGGGGACGCTTCCTCCGTGAGCCACGGCCATGCACCGATGAACTGAGGCGGGCCGGCAGGTGCCGGCCGCCCACCTTCCGTTTCGCTCTCCATGCCAGGCCCCGTGCCGGCAGGAGCCGGTTCGCCCCTTCCACCCACGCAGCTCCGTTCGCCACCATGGACACCACCACCCGCCGACTCGCGACCTTCGCCATCGAGACCCGCCACGAGGACATTCCCGAAGCGGTGCGCCGCAGCGCCAAGCTGCTGCTGCTGGACACGCTGGGCTGCGCCATCGGCGCGGTCGGCACCGATCCCGGCCTGGCGGTGCGGCGCATGGTGCGGCGCAACGGCATCGGCGGCCCGGCCAGCGTGCTCGGCACGGGCCAGAAGACCTCGGTCGCCACCGCCGCCTGGGCCAACGGGCGGCTCGGGAACATCCTCGACATCGACGAGTGCTACAAGGTCCAGGGCCACCATGCGCAGGCCAGCCTCGGCGCGGCGCTCGCGCTGTCGGAGGAGCAGGGCGGCAATGGCGCCGACCTGCTGGCCGCCTTCACGCTGGGCTTCGAGGTCGGCGTGCGGCTGGGCAACTTCCTGAGCCCGCGCGTGACCGTCGACGAGCAGGGCCGCACCAAGGGCTGGACCGGGCTGGTCGGCCCGGGGCAGGGCGTGCATGCGGCCTGCACCGCGGCCTCGCGCCTGATCGGCGCCACGCCCGCGGAGCTCGCCGATGCCTTCGGCAACTGCGCCCAGTACATGGTCGGCCGCGACTGGTCGCGCCAGTGGGGGCGCGACACCGACCTGGGCACCTTCAAGTACGCAGACACCGGCTGGAATGCGCAGGGCGGGCTGATGGCCGCCTGGCATGCGCGCGAAGGCATCCGCGGCATCCGCGACATCTTCGACACCGACAGCTACGCGCAGGTGTTCCAGGGCGTGATCCTCGATCCCGGCGCGATGCTCGCGAAGCTGGGCAGCGAGTGGTACCTGCCCGGCACCTCGATCAAGTTCTGGCCCTGCTGCCGCTGGATCCACTACGCGCTGACCGCCTTCGACCAGCTGCTGCGCCGCCATGCGCTGCGCGCCGAGGAGATCGAATCGATCGAGCTGCGCTCGTTCCCGATGATCCCGTACCCGCGCTTCGCCGACGACGGCGATCCGCCGAACCTCGTGGCCGCCACCTTCAGCTTCCCGCATGCGGCCGCGATGGTGGCGCTGGGCGTGCCGGCCGGCCCCGAGTGGTTCAGCGACCAGAACATGCGCGGCGAGGTGGCGCGCGCGATGCGCCGCAAGGTGCGCCTGGCCAACGAGCCCAAGGGCTACGACCCCGCGACCTGGGGCCTGGAACAGCAGGTGCTCAAGGTGCCGTCGCGCGCGGTGGTGCGCGCGCGCGGCCGCGAGTTCGAGCTGGAGAGCGACTTCGCGCTCGGCGACAGCTGGGAGGGCGCGCCGCGCTACGGCGAGCAGGACGTGGTCGACAAGTTCCGCCGCATGGCACGCACGCTCGCGCCGATGTCCAGCCGCTGGGACGCGCGCATCGACGAGGCGGTCGACATGGTGATGGCGCTCGAGTCGCTCTCCGACGTGCGCGCACTGACCCGCGCGCTCGATCCGGCCTGCTGAGGCCTTCCCCATCCATCCCGAGGAGCCGACATGACCCTGACCGTCCGTCCCTTCCTTCCCCGCTTCGTCTCGCGCCTGTTGTGCGCGGCCATGGCGCTGGGCGCCGTGCTCGCGCCGCTCGCGCAGCCGGCGCGCGCCGCCGATGCCTTCCCGAGCAAGCCGATCCGCATCGTGGTGCCGTTCCCGCCGGGCGGCCTGACCGACGTGAGCGCGCGCCGCATCGGGCAGCTCGTGGCCGACGACCTGGGCCAGCCGGTGGTGGTGGAGAACCGGCCCGGCGCCAACGGCCTGATCGGCACCGCGCAGGTGCTGCGCGCGCCGGCCGACGGCTACACGCTGGTGGCCGTCACCACCAGCGTGGTGCTGATCAGCCCGCTGCTGACCAAGGCGCCCTTCGATCCGCTCAAGGACATCGCCTACGTGCTGAACTACGCGGGGCCTTCGCATGCGCTGGTGGTCAAGGCCGACTCGAAGTACCGCACGCTCGACGACCTGATCGCGGATGCGCGCGCGCGTCCCGGCGAGTTGAGCTTCGGCACGGTCGGCACCTCCGACACCGCCTACTTCGGCGCCAAGGCCCTCGAGCGCGCCAAGGGCGTGCGCTTCAACCACATTCCCTACCAGGGCGCCAACCAGAGCCTGATGGCGGTGGTGTCGGGCGAGACCACCTTCGCACCGACCTCCAACTACGCCGAGATGGTCAAGGCCGGCAAGCTGCGCGCGCTCGCGCTGCTCGACCGCCAGCGCATGCCCTCGATGCCGCAGGTGCCGACCTTCACCGAGCTCGGCGTGGACTGGCAGTTTCCCTGGATCACCGGCCTCGCGGTCTCCGCGCAGACGCCCGAGCCCATCCGCAAGACGCTGGAGACCGCCTTCCTCAAGGCCGCGCGCAGCCCGGCCTTCGGCAGCCTGCTCGAGCAGATGCAGGTGCCGCTCTACGTGCTCGACGGCGAGGCCATGAAGAACGACCTGGCCGCCAAGATCCCGCAGTACCGCCGCATCGCCGACGAGTACGGCCTGGTCCAGCAGCAGTGAGGCTCCCGCCGCCTTGCCCCATCCATCCAACGAGGACCCCTTCATGAAACTCCAGGACCAGGTCGCCATCGTCACCGGCGCCGCGCGCGGCATCGGCCGCGGCTTCGCGCTGCGCCTCGCCCGGCTCGGCTGTCACGTGGTGGTGGCCGACGTCGACCTCGACGCGGCGCGCCGCTTCGACGAGCAGCTCAGCGCCGCCAGCGTGAGCGACGAGATCGTCGCGCTGGGCCGCCGCAGCATCGGCGTGCAGGGCGACCTGCGCCAGCGCGCGGCCGCCGACGCGCTGGTGGCGCGCGCCATCGAGGAATTCGGCCGCGTCGACATCCTCGTCAACAACGCGGGCGGCGCCTTCGCGCCGATCGAAGCGAGCCGCGCCTCGCAGATGAGCGACCGCGACATGGCCGACATGTTCGACGTCAACCTCATGACCACCGTGTACTGCAGCCAGGCGGTGCTGCCGCACATGCGCGCGCGGCGCAGCGGCAACATCATCAACGTGGGCTCGACGCTGGGGCTCGATGCCGCGCACCGCGCCGGCGCCTATGCGCACTACGGCATGGCGAAGACCGGCGTGGTGCAGTTCACGCGTTTCCTCGCGGCCGAGGTCGGCCCCGACGGCATCCGCGTCAACTGCATCGCGCCCGGCTCCACGGCCACCGCGCGCGTCGCGAGCCAGGCCCGGGCGCGCGGCATGGTGGGCGATGCCGACCTGCCGAAGATCCCGCTGCGCCGCCTCGCGACCGTCGAGGACATGGCGGGGCCGCTCGAGTTCCTCGCGACCGATCTTTCCTCCTACGTGACCGGCCAGTGCATCTCCGTCTGCGGCGGCAAGGTGCTCACGCCGTCGTGACCCTTATTGCCCTTTATTGACCGGAACCGGAGACAAGCCATGAACCATTCGAACCGCCCCCTTCGCCGCCGCCTGCTCGCGGCCGTCTCGGCCACGCTGCTCGCCACCTGCGCCGCGTTGCCGCCCGCCGCCTTCGCGCAGGGCGAGCCCGTGAAGATCGGCGTGCTGATGCCCACCAAGAGCGTCATCGGCCAGCAGGGCCAGCAGGGCGCCGAGCTCGCGGCCGAGATGATCAACGACCAGGGCGGCATCCTCGGCGGGCGCAAGGTGCAGCTCATCGTCTACGACAGCAACTTCCAGCCCGTCGAGGGCGTGGCCGCGGCGCAGCGGCTCATCAACCAGGACCGCGTGAAGTTCATCGCCGGCGAGATCAGCAGCACGGTGGCGCTGGCGGTGCTGCAGATCGCGCGCGCCAACAACGTGCTGTTCATGGCGGCGGTGCCCAAGCACCCCGACCTCACGAAGTCGGGCTACGACAAGGTGTTTCGCCTCACGACCACGCTCGACGCCGATTCGGAGTACTTCGATCGCCAGCTGCTCGAGCGCGTGAAGCCGCAGAAGCTCGCGGTGGTGGCGGAGAACACGGACTACGGCCGCTACGTCATCGAGGGCTCGAAGAAGCGCTTCGGCGACAAGTTCGTGGCCGGCGAGACCTTCGAGCTCAGCCAGAGCGACTTCAGCACGCTGATGACCAAGGTCAAGGCCAGCGGCGCGGACACCGTGTGCATCGTCGCGGGCAAGCCCGAGCAGGCGGCCAACGCGCTGCGCGCGATGGGCACCGTGGGCCTGCAGGCGCGCAAGTGCACGGCCACCGGCGTGCTCAACAACCAGATCCTGCGGCTGGCGGGCGACGCCGCCGAGGGCGCCTTCGGCTCCGACATCTACGTGTCGACGCGGCGCAATCCGCTCAACGACGAATTCGTCAAGCGCTTCCAGGCCAAGCACGGCCATGTGCCCGAGAAGGTCGAGGTGCTGGGCTTCGAGTCGGTCTGGCTCACCGCCAAGGCGATGGCCGCGGCCGGCACCAGCACCGACACGGCCAAGGTGGCGGAGGCGCTGCACAAGAACGCCTGGACCACGCCGCGCGGCGAGATCCGCTTCGATGCCGGCGGCCAGTCGCAGGCCCGCGACTACGTCGACTTCGTCGCCAAGGGCGGCAAGCTGACGGCGTCGCAGTGAGCGGACGGCACCGATGACGGAATTCGTCCTTCAGCTGCTGGCCAACGGCCTGTCGAACGGCGTGGGCTACGCCTTCGTCGCGCTCGGCCTGACGCTGGTCTTCGGCGTGCTGCACGTGATCAATTTCGCGCACGGCGAGGTGTTCATGGTCGGCGCGCTCGCGGCCCTGCTGGGCACGCGCTGGGGCCTGCCCTACCTGGCGACGCTGCCGCTGGCGGTGCTGGCGGGCGTGGCGCTGGGCGCGCTGCTCGACCGCGTCTGCGTGGCGCCGCTGCTGGCGCGCAGCCACGACAAGTCCGAGGTGCTGCTCGCGACCTTCGCGGCTTCGATCATCGTGTTCGAGGCGGTGTTCGTGAGCTTCGGCGCGCAGGCCGAGAACGTGCCGGGCATCCCGGGCGTGTGGACGGCCGGCGGCGTCGCCGTGCCGTGGCAGCGCGTGTTCGTGCTCGGCGCGGGCGTCGTGGTGCTGGTGGGGATGGAGTTCCTGCTGCGGCGCACGGCCTTCGGCGTGCAGCTGCGCGCCGTGGCCCAGAGCGCCTTCGCCGCGCGCGTGGTGGGCATCCGCGTGCAGCGCGTCAACAGCCTGACCTTCGTGCTGGCCAGTGCCATCGCGGGGCTCGGCGGCGCGCTGCTCGCACCCGTGATCCTCTATTCGCCGCAGATCGGCCATGCCGTGATCATCAAGGCCTTCGTGGTGGTGGTGATGGGCGGGCTGGGCAGCGTGCGCGGCGCCGTGGTGTTCGGCGTGCTGCTGGGCGTGGTCGAGGCGCTGGCGGGCGCCTTCATGTCCGAGGGCTTCGCCGCCGCGGCCATCTACGCGCTGATGCTGGTCACGCTGCTGTGGCGGCCGCACGGCCTGATGGGGCGCGCGGCATGAAGGCGCTCCTCACTCGGCTGCCGGTGCTGCTCGCCGGCGTGGCGTTCGCCAGCGCCGCCATCGCCGGCCTCGCGAGCGCGCCCTACGTGGCCGACGTGCTGAGCTACGCGGTGGTGCTCGCGCTGTTCTCGCTCGCGGTGGGGCTGACCTTCGGCCAGCTCGGCTACGTGAGCTTCGGCCACGCGGCCTTCCTCGGCGTGGGGGCCTACGCGGTCGGCCTGCTGGTCACGCGCGGCGGGCTCGACTACTGGAGCGCGGTGCCGCTGGCGCTGCTGCCCGGCGCGGCGCTCGGCGCGCTGGTCGGCCTGGCCTCGGTGCGCCTGGGCGGCGCCTACTTCGCGATCGCCACCCTCACGCTGGCCGAGATGCTGCGGCTGGTGGCCACCAACTGGATGGACGTGACGCGCGGGCCGCTGGGCATCATGGTCATGGTGCAGCCCATGGCCTGGACCGAGCGCCTGGGCTGGAGCGGCCAGCAGGGCTACCTGTTCGTGCTGCTCGCGACGCTGGGCCTGGCGCTGCTGCTGCTGGCCCGGCTGCGCGCGGGGCCGCTCGGGCGCGCCTGGACCTTCGTGCGCGAGGCGCCCGCGCTGGCCGAGTCGGTCGGCATCCCGACGCTGCGCGCGCGCGTCATCAACATCGCGCTGTCGGGCGCGCTGGCCTCGCTGGCCGGCGGCCTGCTGGTGCCCAAGGCGCTGGTGCTCTCGCCCGACCTGTTCGGCGTGCAGCATTCGGCGGCGGGCCTGCTGGCGGTGATCCTCGGCGGCAAGGCCACGCTGATCGGGCCCGTGATCGGCGGCATCGCCTTCGGCGTGCTGCCCGAGATGCTGCGCGCCATCGACGAGTATCGGCTCGGCCTGTTCGCGCTGATGCTGCTGGTGGTGGTGCGGCTGCTGCCCGAGGGCTTCGTGTCGCTGCTGCCGCGCTGGCGCAGGCCGGCGACTTCCGGCGGCGCGGACGCGGTCGCAGCGGCGTTGCCCGCGGTGGCGATGGTGGAGACGAGCGAGGCGCGCCCCGTGGCCGCGGCCGGCGCGCCCATCGTCACCGCCCGCGGCGTCGGCCGGCGCTTCGGTGGCCTGGTCGCGGTCGACGGCGTCGACATGCAGATCGCCAGCGGCGAGTTGCTCGGCATCATCGGACCCAACGGCGCGGGCAAGACCACGCTGCTGTCGATGCTCGGCGGCTTCATGGCGACCAGCACGGGCGAGATCCGGCTGGCCGGCGAGGCCATCGATGCCGGCGCGCCGAACCGGGTCGCGCGGCGCGGGCTGGTGCGCACCTTCCAGCAGACCGCGCACTGCGCATCGCTGAGTGCGTTCGACAACGTGCTGTTCGCCAGCTACCTGCTGCATCGCGAGCGGCCCTGGGCGGGCCTGGTGCGCACGCCGGCCTTCGAGGCACGCGAGCGCGAGCGGCGCGAGAACGCGGCGCGCTGCCTCGCGGCGGTCGGCCTGGCCGAGCGCGCCGATACCGTGGCCGGCACCCTGCCGTACGGCGAACAGAAGCTGCTCGGCGTGGCGGTGGCGCTGGCCACGCGACCGCGCGTGCTGCTGCTGGACGAGCCCGCCGCCGGGCTCAACCACACCGAGGGCATGCGGCTGGCGGCCGTGCTGCAGCGGGTGCGCGCGGACGGCTGCACGATCGCGATCATCGACCACAACCTGCCGCTGCTGATGTCGATCTGCGACCGCATGGTGGTGCTGCAGCAGGGCCGCAAGATCGCCGAGGGCACGCCGGCCGCCATCGCCGTGCATCCCGAGGTGCTGCGCGCCTACCTGGGCACGCCCGCCGAGCCGGCCGCCGCGCAAACCACGCCCGAGGAGGTGCCGGCATGAGCTTCTCCATCGAAGGACTGCAGGTGCGCTACGGCGCCGTCACGGCGGTGCACGACGTGTCGCTGCGCATCGCACCGGGCGAAGTGGTGGCGCTGATCGGCGCCAACGGCGCGGGCAAGTCGTCCATCCTCAAAGCCGTGATGGCGCTCACGCCGCACACGGCGCGCAAGGTGGCCATCGACGGGCGGGCGCTGGAGCGCGCCGACACGCGCGAGCGGCTGCTCGCGGGCATCTCGCTGTCGCCCGAGGGGCGCCACGTGTTCCCGCAGCTCACGGTGCGCGAGAACATCGACCTCGGCTACCTGGGCAAGGACGGCGGCGAGCGCGCGGCGCGCCGCGAAGCCATGTACCAGCGCTTCCCGCGGCTGCGCGAGCGCGAGGCCCAGGCGGCCGGCAGCCTCTCGGGCGGCGAGCAGCAGATGCTGGCGATCGCGCGCGCCGTGATGGCCGGCCCGCGCCTGCTGATGCTCGACGAGCCCACGCTCGGCCTCGCGCCGATCGTGGTGCGCGAGCTGGCCGCCGCGATCCGCCATTTCGCGCGCGGCGGCATCGCCGTGCTGCTGGCCGAGCAGAACGCCGAGATGGCGCTGTCGACGGCCGATCGCGGTTATGTGCTGCAGGGCGGGCGCGTCGTCACCGAAGCCCCGGCCCAGGCGCTGCGCGCGAGCGAGGAGGTGCGCGCCGCCTTCATGGGCATGTAGAGCGCGCCGCGCACGACCGATCACATCTTCCAGAGGACACGAGATTCCATGACCCCACAGACATCCATCGATCCTTCCGCGCCCGGGCCCGTGCGGGTCGCCGCCGTCACCGGCGCGGGCGGTGGCCTCGGCCTCGGCGTGGCCGTGGCGCTGGCGCAAGCCGGCCTGCACGTGATCGCCATCGACCGCTCGCCCAAGGTCGGGGAGGCGGTCGCCGCGCATGCCGCGCGCGGCCTGCGCATCGAGGCGGCGGTGCTCGACGTCACCGACGAGGACGGCGTGCGCGCGCTCGTGGCCTCGGCGCTCGAGCGCTTCGGCCGCTTCGACGTGCTGGTCAACAACGCCGGCATCCATCCGAAGACCGACGGCGAGCGCACCGGCGTCACGGCCATGAGCACCGCGCAGTGGAAGGAGGTGCTCGACGTCAACCTCACGAGCGCCTTCGTGTTCAGCCGCGAGGCCATTCCCGCGATGCGGCGCAACGGCTGGGGCCGCATCGTCAACATGTCCTCGCGCGCGGGCCGCACGCTGGTCGGCACGGCCGGCGTGCACTACGCGGCCTCCAAGGCCGGAATGATCGGCATGAGCCGCGTGCTGGCCGCCGAGGTGGCGGCCGACGGCATCACGGTCAACTGCATCGCGCCCGGGCGCATCGAGTCGCCGATGACGCAGCAGGGCGACGAGGCGCAGCGCGCGCGGCTGGTGGGCGCGATTCCCGTCGGCCGCATCGGCACGCCCGAGGAGATCGGGCACGTCGCCGCCTTCCTGGCCTCGGAGCAATCGGGCTACCTGACGGGCGCCGTGATCGACGTCAACGGCGGCACCTTCATGGCCTGAGCGCCGCGCCGCCCCAGAAAAGGAAAACGCCATGTCGACCGCTCATCACGCCAAACCCCTGCGCGGCGCCGCGCCGCACCATTTCGTCGACGAGGAATGGCTGGCCCTGCGCAGCGAGCCCGTGCTCGAACCCGACCTGCCGATCTTCGATCCGCATCATCACCTGTGGGACCGGCGCCCGCACAGCCTGTACCTGCTGCCCGAGATCCTGGCCGACATCCAGGCGAGCGGCCACCACGTGCGCGGCACCGGCTTCGTCGAATGCACCTCGATGTACCGCGCCGACGGCGACCCGCGCCTGGCCTGCCTGGGCCAGGTGGAGTTCACCAACGGCATCGGCGCGATGAGCGCGAGCGGCGTCTACGGACCGGTGCGCGTGTGCGCGGCCATCGTGGGCAAGGTGGACCTGAGCGAGGGCGCCTCGGCGCGCGAGCTGCTCGAGGCCTGCGTCGCGCGCGCGCCCGATCGCTTTCGCGGCATCCGCCACATGGCCGCCTGGGACGCGAGTCCCGAGGTCAGCACCCTCGTGCGGCCGCCGTCGCGCGGGCTGCTGATGGACAAGGGCTTCCGCGCCGGCTTCGCGCAGCTCGCGCCGCTCGACCTGGTGTTCGACGCCTGGGTCTACCACCCGCAGCTGGCCGAGCTCGTCGACCTGGTCGACGCGCATCCCGAGGTTCGCGTGGTGCTCAACCACATGGGCGGTCGCGCCGGCCTCGGCCCCTACGCGGCCGATCCCGCGGCCACCTTCGCGCAATGGGCGGCCGGCATCCGCGAGCTCGCGAAGCGGCCCCAGGTCTCGATCAAGATCGGCGGCATCGGCATGCGGCTGGGCGGCTTCGGCTTCCACGACCGCGACCTGCCGCCCACGTCGGCGGAACTGGCCGAGGCCTGGCGGCCGTCCTTCGAGGTCTGCCTCGAGGCCTTCGGCCCGGCGCGCGCGATGTGCGAGAGCAACTTCCCGGTCGACAAGTCCCTGTGCAGCTACCGCACGATGTGGAACACCTTCAAGCGGCTGGCCGCGCCGCTGTCGAGCGACGAGCGCGCGGCGCTGCTGGCGGGCACGGCGGTGCGCACCTACCGGCTGCCGGCCGCGCTGGCGCAGCGCGCGCCGGAGCACACCGCATGACGGGACAGCGCGAGATCGCGGCGACCTGGATGCGCGGCGGCACCAGCAAGGGCGTGTTCTTCGACACGCGCGCGCTGCCGCACGGCATGGCCAGCGATGCCGCGCTGCGCGACCGGGTGCTGCTGCGCGCGATCGGCAGCCCCGACCGCTACGGCAAGCAGATCGACGGCCTGGGCGGCGCGACCTCGAGCACCAGCAAGGTCGTGCTGGTGGGCCCCGCGACGCGGCCCGACTGCGATGTCGACTACCTGTTCGGCGCCGTCGCCATCGAGGCGCCGGTGATCGACTGGAGCGGCAACTGCGGCAACCTGAGTGCCGCGGTCGGTCCCTTCGCGATCGCGTGCGGCCTCGTCGATGCGCCGCGCGATGGCATGGCCACGGTGAGGATCTGGCAGGCCAACATCGGCAAGCGCATCGTCGCGCAGGTACCGATGCGCGACGGCCGGGTGGTCGAGGAGGGCGATTTCGAGCTCGATGGCCTGAGCTTTCCGGGCGCGGCGATACGGCTGGACTTCCTCGACCCGGCGGGGGGAGAGGAGGGCGGTGGCGGCGCTCTATTCCCCACCGGCCGGGCGATCGAAATCCTCGAAGTGCCGGGCGGCGCGAGCGTCGAGGCCAGCCTGGTCGACGCGGGCAACCCGACCGTGTTCGTCGCGGCCGCCGACCTCGGGCTCACCGGCACCGAATCGCAGGGCGAGATCGACGCGAACACCGAACTGCTCGCCCGGCTCGAGCGGCTGCGCGCGCACGCGGCGGTGCGCATGGGGCTGGCACGCACGGCCCGGGAGGCCACCGAATCGCGTCCCGCGACGCCCAAGCTCGCCTGGGTCGCGCCGCCGGTGGACCACGGCGTGGCCGGCGGACGCCGCGTGGCGGCGCATGAGATCGATCTCGTGGCGCGCATCCTGTCGATGGGCAAGCTGCACCACGCGATGACCGGCACCGGCGCGGTGGCGATCGCCGCCGCCGCCGCGGTGCCGGGCACCGTCGTCTCGCGCATCGCGCCGGCGAAGGCCGATGGCAGCGTGCGCTTCGGCCATGCCTCGGGCGCGATCGAGGTCGGCGCGCAGGCCGAACGGGCACCCGAGGGGCACTGGCGGATCCGGCGCGTATCGCTGTCGCGCAGCGCGCGCCGGCTGATGGTCGGCGCCGTCTGCGTGCCGGCGGCCTGCTTCGAGGCGGCCCCCGCGAATTCAACGAACAAGGAGCAATGAACATGACCTCTACACGAACCGCCCTGGTGACGGGCGCGGCCAGCGGCATCGGCCGCGAGAGCGCGCGGCTGCTGGCCGAAGCCGGCCTCCGCGTGATCCTGCTCGATCGCAGCGAGCAGGTGCGCGAATCGGCCGCCGAGCTTGCCGCCGCGGGCGCGAAGGCCGAGGCCGTCGTCGCCGATCTTTCCGACCTGGCCGCGCTCGATCGCGTTGGCGACCAGGTGCTGGCGCTGTGCGACGGCGTCGACATCCTGGTCAACAACGCGGGCGTGCATCCCAAGGTCGATGGCCGCATCGCGCAGTTCGAGGCCATCGCGCTGGCGGACTGGGAGTTCGTCTTCCGCGTCAACACCACCGCGCCGTTCCTGCTGTGCCAGAAGATGCTGCCGGCGATGAAGCGCAAGGGGTGGGGCCGGATCGTCAACATCGCCTCGCGCGCGGGCCGCACCTATTCGCCGCGCGCCGGCACCCACTACTCGGCGTCGAAGGCGGCGGTGATCGGCATGACGCGAAAGATCGCGGGCGACTACGCGCCGTTCGGCATCACGGCCAACTGCATCGCGCCCGGGCAGATCGAGACGCCGCTGGCTCGGACCTCGGCGCCGGAGGTGCTCGCCGAGGCCGCGAAGAAGATTCCGGCCGGCCGGCTCGGCACGGTCGGCGAGATCGCCTCGGCCGTGCTCTACCTCGCCAGCGACGGCGCCAGCTTCGTCAACGGCACGGTGGTCGACATCAACGGCGGCGAGACCATGGCCTGAGGCCGGTCCCCATTTTTTTCCAACGATCAAGGAGTTCCCCCGATGGAGCAGACCCTGGAGCAGGAAGCGCCAGCGCCGTTTCCGCAGATCCGGTCGGTGTTGAAGCACAAGCGCCGCATCGTCGGCGTGGCCAGCGCGGGCGTCGCCGCGCTGGGCATCTGGCTGGCATGGCGCACCGGCGTCGTCGAGCTGTATGCGATCGCGCTGGTGCTCGCGGCGGCGGTGCACATGGCCATGAAGGTGGCGGTCGAGGTGATCGAGCTGGTCGCCGAGACGCTGATGCCGAGATGAGCACGATGACATTCGACGTTTGCGTGGTGGGCGCGGGCCTGGCGGGGCTGACCGCCGGCGTGCGCGCGGCCGAGGCCGGGCTGCGCGTGGTGGTGCTCGAGCGCTCGGCCGATCCCGAGTACCTGTGCAATTCGCGGCTGACCGGCGGCGCCTTCCACGTCTGCCTCAACGACATCCAGACCGAGGCCGGCCGGCTCGAGCGGATCATCCTCGACGCGACGCACGGCGCCGCGCACGCGGGCCTCGCGCGCGCCATCGCGACCGATGCGCGCCGCGCCGTCAAGTGGCTGCAGTCTCAGGGCATCCGTTTCATCAAGGGCGGTTCCGAGCCGCACCACAACTTCGTGCTGTCGCCGCCTTCGCTGCAGCGCGTGGGTTCGGAATGGCGCGGCCGCGGCGGCGACGTGCTGCTGCGCACGCTGGGCGCGGCCCTGGCGCGTCATGGCGGCGAGCTCAGGCGCGGCCACCGCGCGCAGGAACTGATGGTGGCGCATGGCCGCTGCGTCGGCGTGAAGGGCTTGGCGCAGGAGGGGCCGTTCTCGATCGAGGCCGACGCGGTCGTGATCGCCGACGGCGGCTTCCAGTGCGATCCGGCGCTGCTGCGCCAGAGCATCTCGCCCGAGCCCGCGAAGCTGCTGCAGCGCAATGCGCGCTCGGGCCTGGGCGACGGCGTGCGCATGGCACAGGCGGCCGGGGCACGGCTGTCGGACCTGCGCGGCTTCTACGGCCACGTGATGAACCGCAACGCGATGACCGACGACCGGCTGTGGCCGCTGCCGTGGATGGACAACGTGGCCACAGCCGCCATCGTGGTGGATGCCGGCGGGCAGCGCATCGCCGACGAGGGCCGCGGCGGCGTCTACCTGGCCAACCGCATCGCGGCGCTGGCGGACCTGCTGTCGGCCTTCGTGGTCTTCGACCAGCCGATCTGGGACGGGCCGGGCACCTCGCGCTTCCTGCCGCCCAATCCGCACATGGAGAAGTGCGGCGGCGCCATCGAGCGCGCCGATTCGATCGAGGCGCTGGCCGGCAAGCTCGGCATCGACGGTGCGGCGCTCGCGGCCACGGTCGCGGGCCACAACGCCGCGCTGGCGGCGGGCACGACGGCCAGACTGGCGCCGCCGCGCAGCCTGGAGCGCTACAAGGCGCTGCCGGTCGTGACCGGGCCCTTCTACGGCGTGCCGGTATGCGCCGGAATCACCTACACCATGGGCGGCCTCGCGATCGACGAATGGTCGCGCGCCATGGACGAACAGGGCGCGCCCTTCGCGGGGCTGTACGCGGCCGGCGGGGCCAGCGGCGGCCTCGAGGGCGGCGAGGACGTCGGCTACGTGGGCGGCCTGGCGAAGGCTGCGACCACCGGCCTGCGTGCCGCGGAGCACATCGTGGGCCAGCGCGCAACGGCGCGCTCCTGAGCGATGCGCAACATCAAGACTGGGAAGCAATGGAACAACAAGCAGTGAAGACGGACGTGCTCGTGGTGGGCGGTGGTCCGGTGGGGCTGTCGCTCGCGGGCGACCTGGGCTGGCGCGGCCATGCGTGCGTGCTGATCGAGCAGGGCGACGGCGTGGTGCGGCAGGCCAAGATGGACGGCGTGGGCGTGCGCACCATGGAGTTCTGCCGGCGCTGGGGCATCGTGGCCGACGTGGAGGGCAGCGACTACAACCGCGCCTATCCGCAGGACAACGTCTACCTGACCACGCTCGACGGCTACGAGCTGGGCCGCCAGCCGATGCCGGCGATGCAGGACGACCGGCCGCCGCCCGAGAGCCCGCAGAAGCGCGAGCGCTGCCCGCAGAACATGTTCGACCCGATCCTGCAGAAGTTCGCGCGCTCGCGCCCGGGCGTCTCGCTGCGCTACGGCCAGCGGCTGCTCGACTTCGAGCAGGACGCCGAGGGCGTGACCGCCACCGTCGAGCACGCCGCCACCGGCGTCAGGACCGTCTACCGCGCGCGCTACCTGGTCGGCTGCGACGGCGGGCGCAGCACCGTGCGCGAGCGGCTGGGCATCGGCATGCAGGGCAAGGGCGTGCTCACGCACACCACCAACGTGATCTTCCGCTGCGCCGGCTTCAACGCGCTGCACGACAAGGTGCCGGGCTACCGCTACATGTTCGTCGGCGCGCAGGGCGTGTGGGCCACCATCGTCGCGATCAACGGCAAGGACCAGTGGCGCATGTCGATCATCGGCACCGCCGACGAACGCAAGGTCTACGGCGACGACGAGCTCAAGGCCTTCGCGCACCGCGCGGTGGGACGCGTGTTCGAGCTCGAGATCCTCAGCATCCTGCGCTGGACCCGCATCGAGCAGGTGGCCGACGCCTACGGGCGCGATCGCGTGTTCATCGCGGGCGATGCCTGCCACCTGACCTCGCCGACCGGCGGGCTCGGCATGAACACCGGCATCGGCGACGCGGTCGACATCTCGTGGAAGCTCTCGGCCTGCCTCGAGGGCTGGGGCGGTCCGGCGCTGCTGGCGTCGTACGGCATCGAGCGCCGCCCGATCGCGCACCGCATCACGCGCTTTTCCACCAGCAACCTCGAGGTGATGCAGCAGGTGCCGCACACCGCACGGGTCTTCGAGCCCGGCGAGGCGGGTGACCGCGCCCGCGCGCAGGTGGGGCAGGCGCTGTCCGACGGGCTGCGCAAGGAGTGGTTCTCGAAGAACATGCACCTGGGCAACCGCTACACCGGCTCGCCCGTGTGCGTCTACGACGAGCCCGAGTCGCCCGAGCAGATCCAGGCCGAGTTCCTCGATGCCGTGAACTACCGGCCCGGCACGCGGCCCGGCGCGCGCGCGCCGCATGCCTGGCTCGAGGACGGGCGCTCGACGCTCGACCTGTTCGGCCGCGGCTTCGTGCTGATGAGCGATGCGGCCCACGTCAACGAGGCCGCCGCGCTGCTGGCCGCGGCCGAGGCGGCGGGCGTGCCCATGCGCCAGCAGGCGATGCGCGAGCCCGAGGTGATCGCGGCCTACCAGAAGCGCCATGTACTGGTGCGGCCCGACGGGCACGTGGCCTGGCGCGGCGATGCGATGCCGCGCGACCCGGCGGCGCTGGTGAAGACGGTGGCCGGACATTGAGCGGCACGGACAAGGAAATGGAAACGAGAGGAATGCAATGACACAGCAAGAGAACCAGCACGACGTGGTCGTGATCGGCGCCGGCATGGCCGGCCATTGCGCGGCCATCGAGGCGGCGCGGCGCGGCGCCAGCGTGCTGCTGCTCGAGAAGACCGCGCTGTACGGCGGCAGCACCCGCATGTGCGGCGGCGCCTTCGCGTTCGCCGGCACCGAGGTGCAGCGGCGCAACGAGATTCTCGACAGCGCGCAATTGCTCGAGCAGGACCTGCTCGAGGCCGGCAAGCACCGCAACGACAAGGCGCTGGTGCATGTGTACGCCGAGCGCCAGTACGAGACCTACGAATGGCTGCAGGCGATGGGCCTGCGCTTCGACAAGGTCTCGTTGAGCGGCAGCCAGTCGGTGCCGCGCAACCACAGCATCGACCCCGTGCTGGTGCTCGAGACGCTGCATGCGCAGGCGCTCGCGGCCGGCGTCGGGTACCGCGCCGGCGCCCACGTCGAGCGGCTGC
Source organism: Variovorax endophyticus (assembly GCF_025376855.1). NCBI lineage: Bacteria > Pseudomonadati > Pseudomonadota > Betaproteobacteria > Burkholderiales > Comamonadaceae > Variovorax > Variovorax endophyticus. Next base: position 46,459 of record NZ_JAHUTH010000026.1, on the reverse strand, counting down.
TGACCGAGGGCGAGGGCGACGCGCGCCGCGTGACCGGCGTGGTGCTGAAGGACGGCGAGCGCATCGGCGCGCGCGGCGGCGTGGTGATCGCCACTGGCGGCTTCTCGCGCGCGCCCGACCTGGTCGAGCGCTTCGCGCCGCACCTGCGCGACGCGCGGCCCATGGGCGGCCACGGCAACACCGGCGACGGCCTGCGCATGGCCTGGGCGCTCGGCGCCGACCTGATCGACCTGGGCTACGTCAAGGGCACTTTCGGCGCGCCCGTGGCGGAGCCGGCGCCGGGCAAGGAGGAGGTGGCGCCGCGGCTGGTGTCGGCCATGTACCGCGGCGCGATCATCGTGAACAGGGCAGGGCGCCGCTTCGTGAACGAATCGGTGTCGTACAAGACCATCGGCGACCGCTGCCTCGAGCAGCCCGAGCTGCTGGGCTTCCAGGTCTTCGACCAGCGGGTGATGGACCAGTCCTCGCCGCTGCCCACGGTGGCCGACTACAAGGGCGCGCTCGATGCCGGCCTGGTGAAGCAGGCCGATTCGCTCGAGGCGCTGGCCGCCGCGCTGGGCATCGAGGCCGCCGCGCTGCGCGAGACCGTCGACGCCTACAACCGCGCCTGCGACGGCGCCGAGCCCGATGCCTTCGGCCGCACCTCGCTGAGCACCGGCTACGGCAAGCCCACGCGCGTGGAGACCGGGCCGTTCTACGGCCTGGCCTGCACCACCGGACTGACCTCGACCTACTGCGGCCTGCACATCGACGTCGATGCGCGCGTGCTCGACGTCTACAAGCGGCCGATCGAGGGCCTCTATGCGACGGGCGAGGTGATGGGCGGCTTTCATGGCGAGACCTACATGAGCGGTTCCTCGCTGGCCAAGGGCTGCATCTTCGGACGCCTGGCGGCGCAGCATGCCGTGGCGAGGGCCGCGGCATGAGCGCGGAACAGACCAGCCCCGGCGCGCGTTTCCGCGCTGCGCTGCGCGAGGAGTCGCCGCTGCAGATCGTCGGCACCATCAACGCCAACCATGCGCTGCTGGCGCGCCGCGCCGGCTACCGCGCGATCTATCTCTCGGGCGGCGGCGTCGCCGCGGGCTCGCTGGGCCTGCCGGACCTCGGCATGAGCGGCCTGGAGGACGTGCTGGTCGACGTGCGCCGCATCACCGACGTGTGCGACACTCCGCTGCTGGTGGACATCGACACCGGTTTCGGCCCCAGCGCCTTCAACATTGCGCGCACGGTGCGCAGCCTGGTCAAGGCCGGCGCGGCCGCCTGCCACATCGAGGACCAGGTCGGCGCCAAGCGCTGCGGCCATCGGCCGGGCAAGGAGATCGTCGGCGTGCGCGAGATGGCCGACCGCGTGAAGGCGGCCGTGGATGCGCGCACCGACGATGCCTTCTTCGTGATCGCGCGCACCGACGCGATCGCGATGGAGGGCGTCGATGCAGCGATCGAGCGCGCGCGCGCCTGTGTCGAGGCCGGCGCCGACGCCGTGTTCGCCGAGGCCGCGCAGGACCTGCCGACTTACCGGCGCTTCGTGGACGCCACCGGCGTGCCGGTGCTCGCGAACATCACGGAGTTCGGCCAGACGCCGCTGTTCTCGGTCGAGGAACTGCGTTCCGCCGGCGTCGCGATGGTGCTCTATCCCTTGAGCGCCTTCCGCGCGATGAACAAGGCGGCCGAGGCGGTCTATGGTGCGATTCGTCGCGATGGTCATCAGCGCGCGGTGCTCGACGCGATGCAGACGCGCGAGGAGCTCTATGAACGCATCGGTTATCACGCCTTTGAGCAGCGGCTCGATGCGTTGTTTTCGCAGGGGCGTCGCGGGACTTGAGGGGGCCTTGGCTGCTGTGGCTGCAGTCGTTTCAAAAATACAATGAGTGTTATGTCAAATCACAATGACGAAAGATGATGCAGCCGCAGCCCTCGCGTCTATTCGCAGAAATGTGTTCGCGAAAAATGCAGGAATGTGTTCTCAACTTCACGTGCGTTCCGGCAACTCTGCCCAAAGGCGCGCTAAGTGATTGATTCAATGCAGTATTTTCGTCGCCGCGAGATGGTGATGGACGCGCAGCGCTATGAGGCGGCCCGCGCGCCTATAGCTTGCAGCGCAGCGGTGCTCCTACGGTGATTTCGACCATGTGAGAAAGAATAGGAGGCCCTGCCCGGATTCGAACCGGGATCTTCGTGCTGGAGGCCGCCTTCCGGGGGCGGCATACACACGACGCTCTTTCCATTGAGCTACAAGTCCATCGACGCCTGGATTTGAACCAGGACCTCCGGTGCATTACGATGGGGTACCACCCACCATCGTTAGCCCTTCTCCGCGAAGGACACGCGCACCGGCGCTACTTCCTTTGAGCTTCGTCGGATAACCCTTCTGCTTCCACCCTGCCGCTAGGCATGATTTCGAGAGGCACTGAAATAGCATCGCTGGCAGGCCTGCGCATTCCAGCCAAATAGTTTGGATTTGCAGGGGCTGCTGCGGGCACCTTTGCCAAGGGCGTTAGCGCGTATCCCTTCAAACGTGTCACGGTGCCCTGCAGATCGTAACGAGTGACCGTTTGGTTCTTGCCTTTCATGGTCACGTGTCCCTTGACACGGGCAATCAGATTCTTTGCCTCGAGCTTCTCCAGGCACCGCTGCACCGTCCGCGGCGAAGCCCCCATGCGCGCCGCAATCGTGGCGGTCCTGGGATACGGCTTGTCATCGGAATACCACCAGTGCGACAACAGGTTGAGCAGTACGACCAAGTCGTTGTCCGCAAGCGCTAGTTCCTTCTGACGCCGCAGTAACTCGATGGGGATCAGGACGAACCCCCTATCGAGCGCTTGCCCCCACTTCTCCTGAAGTTCCGTAGACGTAGCTTCGCTATTACTAACTTGGCTGTTAGCAGTAGAGGAACTAAGTGCTGCGTGATTCATGGTGGCTACTATCTCAGAAAAAATCAAAGAACGAAAGACATATTATTCCATACGACACCAGTGACGCAAAAATTCGACGAAAACCTTCGCCTACCCGGGCTTGGCTTTTTCGACAGCCCCTTCAGAGGGCACTTATGTGTAGCGCGGCCGCTCAAGCGGCTGTGGTCGGCGGCGCCGGCGCGGAGCGAAAACGGATGAACATGAGATCGGCTGTAGGCGGCTAGTCGAGGACTCGCGCCGCAGCCTTGTGGCGGTAGCGAAGCGCGATGCTGCCGCCCCGCCGGGCTGTAGGCGCTGGTCAGAGGCCTGCAAGGCCGGCGAGATCCTTGACGGAAATTCCGATGCCCCTGGCGACCCTGACGATCGTCATCACCCCGGGGTTTTGAATACCACGCTCGATTGCACTGATGTAAGTGCGATCAAGTTGGCAAAGATGTGCCAGTTCCTCTTGGGATACCCCACGGGACTTTCGAGCCGATCTGATCGCCCCACCAAGGGCCAGCAGCGCGGGATCCAGCGCATGCTTGTTGGACGGCCTTGGCATTTGCCGATCGTCCAAAAACGAGGACAATCGCACCACGGACGATCAACCACAATCCCCATGTTTCTTGTGCACGCGCCTCTCGAAGAGGCGCTTTCTTTTGTGTTCCAGCACGGCGACTCTGACCTGCAGCGATATCGGATCGCGGAGCAATGTTTGAACTTGCCGCTGTGGCGCCTCGAGGTCCTGCCACATGCGAGGCCTGAAGAACCCTCACCATTGTGGAGGACCCTTCTCGCAGGAACAACGGACGATGCGCTCGACATGTTGTTGTGCGGGGAATGGAAGCACGCAAAGGTTAGCGTCGTGCTCCCTGCCTACATGACAGACAAACCGCTCGCCTCTTACGCAGTCTGCAAAGCAATTTGGGCGTGCAGTGATCGTCAGGGAAAGTTTGCGCGCCTCCTCGAAACGGATCAAGGGTCGTTCATAGACGTGCCGAGCGAGGTCGATCCCCAAAGCACACGCCGAACGAAGCCGCTCTGGACGAGCGGCGAGCATAGCTACCGGCCCTTCCCTTGAAGCAAAAGCGCTCCACCCTTAACGCCCGCAGCCCAGTGGTGTATGGCGGTCGCTGGCGACTTCGGTCACGGCCGCTTCAAATCAAGCCTGCTAAGACCAGATGGCAACTAGCTCCGCGATTTTGGCTGCCACGATCGCCATCGCATCTTCCCTGGTGTCCAAGCCGCTGCGTGAAGCAAGCAATGGGCTGACATTACGCAAGTCGGCGTAAGTTGTTTGGTGCACTATGGGCACAAGACGATTGCCGGCCAACAGGGCCGAAAGCTCCTTGTCTGCGACACCCTCTTGCGGGAGGCGGCGCAGCAGATTCGGCGTCACCAAAACGAGCCCGATGCGCGAGTTCGCCAGCCCCTTATCGATCGCACGCATCATCGGCACACCCAGGCCGAGGTCTTTTTCACTGAACCAGACCTTGACGCCGGCAGTCACTAGAGAGTCGTACAACTCCTTGGCGGCCCCTTGCCGGTCGTCCCATGCATGGCACAGGAAACAGTCGCGAAGGTCCGGCTGCTCGGTCGCTGTTTTTTCGACTGATTCTCGAATCGGCGTGAGGGACTGCACTTGCAACGGTGTGTACAAGACGGACGAACCGGTGCGCGACCAACGCGGCCTAGCGGTGCTGCTGGACCGGCCGGCTCCACCACTGTTGTAGCTACCTCCGCCGCTGCCGGACGAAACGCGCGACGAGCTGTAGTGGCTCCCGTAGTTGCTGTAGCCACCGTAGCGACCGTACCTCCCACGGCATGCGGGGCACGCCGCTGCAGCGCTCGAGGAACGATGGCCTTCGACTGGGGCGGTGCATCTAGCCATGTCTCACCCCTTCGGCGGGAATTTGTCGTTCCCGTGGCTGTCTTTGGACTGGATCTGCCCATTCCGCCCGTGAATCAGAAGCTCGGTGCCTTGGTGTCGGGAAATCTCCCGTGCCCGGTTGATAGCATCCGCCTTGCGGTCGAAAAGTTCCGTGGCGCGCGTGGCATTGGCGCCCTGAACGGCCCATCCGCTTTCGCGGGGGACCACATGCTGATTTCGCTTTGTCATGCTGATCACCTTTTTCGCAGCGGAAGCGCTGCTCATCTGCATGTACGGAGAAAAAGCGAAACGCGGACAAAATGCTGGCAATGTCCGCGGAAGCGAAAACCTCCGCACATACTAGTGACGAGGCAACCGAGGGTCATGTGACAGCTGAAAAATTGCCCGAGCAAGGTTACGCCACCGCCGAGGAGATCGCTGACGCGGTCGAAAGGCTGACGGAGGCAGAACTTGGGCGCATCCATCGCGCGGCTCAGTACGCCCTATTCGGCACTGAATACACGGATCCACTCGAACTTTTGAACGAGGCGGTTCAACGCACGCTTGAGGGCGTGGGTACGAAAGAAGGCCGGCACTGGCCAAAGGACGTGCATTTTGTGGCCTACATCATCAGAACCATGCAATCCATTGCCGATGGATCCAGCAAATCTCTGACTCAGTCGCGAACTGCTTACCTCGAAGCGATGGCGGGTCGAGATGGCGATGGCGACGCGGAATGGGCTCTCGCAAAAGAAGGCTTCTCTTCACCGGATGTCGTCGAGCAGGCACTCGAGGTTGAAGAAACTGATGAGCGACAAGCTCGCGCTGCCGCTGATGCCGCACTCATTGAAGCGCATTTTGCAAATGACGAAGAAATCCAATTCCTCATCATGGGCGACAAGGACGGCATGAAACCCGATGAAGTTCGCACCGTTTCTGGCATGAGTGACACCACATACAACACGGCGCGGAGAAGGTTTCGTCGTGGCCTCAATACCTTGATGCTGGGTCGGAGGAAATCATGAAGCAGTCCAAGGAAAGCAGGGAGATTGGCTTCATTCGTGCCAGAGCGCTGGACGATCTCGCCAACACCAGCGACGACGAGATCAGAAATGAGTATCGCGAAGCAGGACAGGACCTGGCTCTGATTGCTCAGCAAACCCACGACACGCTGCGAGACGCGGTCGCGGCAGGCTTGCGGGCGCGGCTTGCGTCTGCCAAGGTCGCGGTCAAGGCTTCAGTTGCGGCACGACCGTCCCCACAAGCTCGCCCGGCAATGGAGCGGCTCAAAGCAATTCTGACGGAGACATTCGTACGCGAGCCCAGGGTTGCCATGGCATTTCGGGACGGCAAGAAGCAAACCGACGAAGACTTGGTCTCGGTCTACGACGATTTAGTGGCAATGGGAATCATCAAGCCTGAAGACCATGGCGATTGAGTTTGCACTGCTCAGCCCTCCCGAGAAACTGCTCTGGCAATGTGGAGTACGCGATTCATCCCACATCGATTTGGAGGCTATCGCGAACTATCGGGGGGCCGAGGTCGTCTATCGGCCCTTGTGCGGGTGCGCTGCCCGCCTAGTTGCCGCCGGTGATAAAGCGGTGATCAGTGTCGACGAGGGTTCGTATCCAGGACGTCAACGTTTTTCTCTGGCTCATGAACTGGCTCACTGGATTTGCGATAAGGATCGTGGCTCTTTTCGATGCGCCAACGAAGACATCGGTCCTCAGAACGCCGAAGCAAAAAACGTCGAGGCTTACGCCAATGCATACGCAAGCCAGTTGATATTGCCAACCTTCTTGGTCGACCCTTGGCTCGCGGGCAAGCGGATCAATCTAGACACCGCAAAGGCGCTTGGCCATGACTTCGACGCTAGTTTGACCGCTTCAGCAATCAAGGTCGCTAGGCGCGCCCAAGTCCAAACGTGCGTAGTCTGTCACAACCAGACCAAGAGGATTTGGGTCCAAAAGAGCGTGGCGTTTCCGCACGATTTCTACATCAAGCAGGAGTTGCATCAAGACACTGCGGCGTTCTCAATGGCGTTTGGGAAAGGGGCAGGATTGTCCAGACCCGTGAAAGAAGCTGCCGATCGCTGGCTCCAAGGCCCCGAGATCTATCGGCGAACCGTCGAGACCCAGTCGCTGAAGCTGCCCGATGGCGCCGTCCTTACCATGATCACCCTGCTTTCTTCAAGATAGTCGTTGGCACCTCTCTGAGGGGTTGATTCCGCGGAACTTGTGGACTAACGTCACGCCCCCAGGATTTCCTGGAACTGTGCATTCCTAAGGAGTATTGCTCTTCACCATTCAAAAACCATTGCCGCCACCGGAAGGCTACAACAGCTGGCTTGAGTACGCGGTAGAGACCTTCTGCACCAGGCAGCCTTGGCTAGAAAGCCACTGGGAAACCTGGGTCGACGAAAACGCGGTTGAGCTCGATCGGGAAGAAATTCGCGAATCCGCACGAATGGAGTTACGCGTTCTGCTAGAGGCCGCACGTACTGGCGATTCGTAAGAAGTGCATTGGAGTGAAAATGACGCTCTGCAGTCACTCGCGGGACGGAAAGGCCTCATCGATCTGGCGCGACCGAGCTACTTCGTCAGAGTGCAGATAGATGGAGGTGGTCTGCAGAGATGCGTGACGCAGATTGTCGCGAACAACGGTGAGCTCTGCTCCCCGCGCTAGCGCGTGAGTCGCGTGCGTGTGACGCATCCAGTGCGGGCTGGCCAGCCGGAGCTTTTCTGCGAGTGCAGGGCTGTCTTGCATCACCATTTCCGCCGCGAGTAGAAAGAACCGGCGCAGGATGCTCCAGAGCCTGGCCGAGGAAATTCCTTCGCCACTTTCCAGATCGATTCCACCCACCAAGGGCACATTGGGATTCCAGCGTGCTCGCGTCGAGGGAATGCCGCGCTGCATGAGGTAGCGATCTAGTGCTGCGCGAGCCAGTGAGGGCAACGCCACCTTCGCTGACTTTCCTCCCTTGCCCACGAGATGTAGCCAGTGGTCATCACGTGCGTCGACCTCGATCTGGCCCAGTTTCGCCCCGACCAACTCGCTCACCCGCAACCCTGTCGCATAGGCGAAATCCAGTACGAAACGCAACCTTTGCGCGGCCAGGAGAGTCCATCCCCTCCCCCACTCGAGGCCGTTGGCGATCGCCCGAATCAACTCCCATTCGCCTTCGCTGAAGAACCGCGCCGCGGCCAAAGGCGGGACTGGCGCTCCGCCGCGGACCTTGATGCCGGCAAATGGATTAGCCAGCATGTACCGCTGCTGCATGAGCCAGCGAAACATCGCCGAGACGACGGTCAAGGCATAGGCCGTAGAGCGCGCAGACAGGTCTCCAGCGAAGGGCTTCCAGTCACTGGCTCCGCGCGGCCGCGCCGGGCCTATCCAGCGCCTGCGTGGCGAGGGCCGTCGCAGGAAGGCTCGATAGGCGATCGCGTCTTCCGTGGTCAATGAAGAAAGAGCCCGCCCGCGCTCGAGAATCGACCAAAGGATCAGCCGCTCCGCCTCCTTGCGATAGGCCCGCTGCGTTGCAGGCGATTCCTGGAGGGCCAACCAGGCCTGAACCGCTTCGTGATCGTTCGTCGCTCCCAGCGTGCAGGTGGCTGCGGGCGCCCGGAAGGCTCCGCGAGATCCGTTGACTTCACTGGGCACGCGAAGGCGTTCCCAGGGCACCACGTCATCCGCTACCTCGGCGACCACGAGCGCGCGAGCACGCTGCGTCAACTCCGGGTGCGCTTCGAAAAAAGCTTCGACTTGCCGAGCACCCGCCGGCCCGAGCCCTGGGACAGTGGCCCACCAGCGTCGCCGGCGTGGCACCCGTATCGTGAGCTCAGCGAGCGTTCGGAGCCCATGCCCATGCAACACCTTCGCGATACGCGGCGGCAGCCAGGCGTGAACCTCATCCGTCAACATGGGCGCCGGCGGCGGCAACTTGCGCAAGAGCTCGATGGCGTTGTGCACCGCGTCTGAGCGCGCCAGGCGCTCGGACGCAGGATGGCTCAGCAGCGCGGCCACATCGTCGCGGCGGCGTTCTTCGGCGAGCGCGACAAGTTGGCGTCGGATTGCTCCCAGCATGGCACGCGAGGACTGCCCGTCGGCGCGGGCATGCCCCAGATATTGAACGACGCTGGCGCGCGCACTCATACCTGCGTACCAGGCTCGCAGCGCAGCCAGCGCGCTGGGCCCTGGGAATCCCTCCCCTGCCTGGCTCTGGGCTCCTGAATTCTCCAAGGGGGTACGCGCGCTACTTTTCATTGTGAGAGATTGTGCTCTCGATCAGGCTATTGTGATAAGAAGGATTATCAATATAGAGTGATGCCGGCGTATGCATTCTCCGCCCAACGGTGCTCGAGGGCGGCCAAGCCACCACGACGCTCACGGCGCCGCAGCGCCCCTCCATGCGGATTTCACTGAGAAACCCAGGCGTCTTAACCGCCTTTCATCGGGTACGACTTAGCGAGGCCGTGCGCTTCGAGGAGTTCGCATAAACCGGCGCGCGCACTCGCTCAGGCGTCCACGCCGAACAGCTGCTGGGTCGAGAGATTGTCAGATCGAAAGATAGATTGAGCGAGCACACTCATACGGGGCAACGATTCCAAGCTTCTCGAAAAAGTCATCCGCAAAAGCAACCGCTGATCTCACCGACCATTCAGCGCAACCCGCCCCAAGAAGCTTGTCGGGATAGAACGGGTTGCCCGCTCCAGTGAGCGGGTTCTCCTCGAACTTTCCTTTCAGTCGCTTTTCAAACTTGTGGACTTGCGGGGGCAGTGTTCCTCCACTGCCAGTGATCATCTCGGGCTCGAAATGAATCAAAGCATTCCGAAGCTCGATCAGAAGCTTGACGTCCTGGTAGGGCCAAGCACCGCGGTCCATGGACGGACTTGCGTTGAGTTCTAGCGCAATCTCATACTTCTCAAGTATCGAATAGGCAGCGGTGCGTGGCACCTGCCTCATCCACATGCGCCCGAGCAGCCCCTTCGAGGCAACCGCATGCACCCGCGGCCTGGGGGGATCTTCGGCGCAGTCCGCGAAGAGTTCGTTGACCGTCGCCTCAAGGAATGCGGTTGACATGATGACTGCTGATACTGCAAACGCGTTGTGCTGACGGCGCCCAGGACTGTCGAATGGAGTCACCACTGCGGTCGCTTCCAGAGCACGGCATTGGCTCGCGAAGAGTGCCGCTGCAGAAAGATGCGCTATTGAAAGATAGTGGCGAAACTCGATGGAAACGGACATCCTGGTGGCTCCGTAGCTTTCAGCCTTGGTTCATCTCAATGAGGAAGGTTCCCTGCAAGAACTTGGACACGGCGCGCCGAATCGAATTCACGTTACCCTTCTGCTAGCGATCCATCTTTACCGTAAACGCGTTTGCCTTCAACCAATGCTCGCCAAGCGGCTTTTGCCGGAAAAGTCAAGGCTGCATCGGCAAGTCGACTTTCTCCATGACGCTTCAATTCAGCAAGCGCCACATATGCTTCGATTCGCATTTCTTCGGCTCCCAACGCGAAAATCTGCCCTTTGTAGGAGTCGAAGCTGTCACGCAAAACGCAGAGCACAAAGCTGTCTAGCGATGAATCAAAGTTCTTCAGTGCTTTGAATATCGGCTGACAATGGCTTTTTGCAAAGCTGGGAAGTTGCCATAGGATGATGTAGCTCGTGCAGGTCTCAAGTAGCCTTCCATTCTGCGCAGCTTTCAGGCAGTTCTGCGCGAACACGTGCTGAAGTGCCTTCGCTTTTGACGATGGATAATGGAGAGAGCTCTTGCTCGTTGCACCGAGAGAGCTCACGGCAATGATATGCATGGCCATACTGAGGCACGCATCGTCCCTGACAATGGCTTCGGCGATCAAGGCTTCCTGTCCAGCGCCTGCCGTCTCGACCAACGAGCTGATAGCGCGTACAGCCGCGGTGTCTGCCCTGAAGTGACCTCGTGCCGTTGCAATGTCGCGTCTTGCATCTATCAACCTTGCAATCGAGAGACAAAGATCGAGGAGATCGGAAACTCCTTTGCCCTTAAGGGAGGCTGCGACATCGCCCAGGCTCTCTAGGAATGCAAGTCCATTCTCAGAAGTCAACGTGGATTCAATTTCTCCTCGCTTGCTCGAGTGATGAAGATACTTGCGCGCCGCGACGAAGCTTACATCTGCAGCACCCGTGCTGAGCTGGAGTGCGACTAACAGCCTTGCCGGGTCGGCGATATGTCCCTTCACTCCGGAGATCTGCCCGGAAACAAAAGCTTCTTCGGCATTGGCGGTTAAAGGAAATAGCCGTTGAACCAACCGCTTGACAGCTGCGGATGAACTGCACTTCTCGTACGTCTCTTCGCGCTTTTTTCGGCCCTTCTTGATAATGTCTTCGCTGCTGCCGCGCACGCCGGGATCGGCCGGAAGGCGCCCGACGAAAAGGCTCGGCTGCTTGCTGAGAAGCTCGAAAACGGGTGAGGCCTTCACCATCAAAGTTGCGAGGCCCACGATGTCAGAAAGGACCACTTCGCCACGCAGTTCCGGCTCGATTACGCGCACTGTGTTGAAGACGCGGGTGACATCCCTGGGCTGCTCGAGAAGTTCTCTAAGCCCAGAGAAGTAGAGCATGGCGATACGGTCCTCGGAATCCGAGAAATGGCTTGCGAACGCATCCGGATGCAACGTTTCAAGTGCCTCGTTAACGAGATCTCTGCGCGAAGTTAGTGACATTCCAGGCAGTGGCATCCTGAGTTGCACGACTTTGTCTAGATAGTTTTCGGCCTGCGGCACGGATGCACTTTGCAGCGCTCGCCCCACATAGGCTGGGTCAAGAGCCATGACGTAGCCAACGTTCGGCAGGCCGCCAACTGCTTTGATGATGCGGATCATCTCGAAGACTTCCAGAGGGTACAACCTGTCTATATCGTCCACAAATACGATAATCGGCTGAGTCAGCTTTTCTAGTGCATCTTCTACTCTCGTCTTCTGTACTTCAATGTCTGGCGTTTTGTACTCGGCGATCTCCTCCGTTGTCTCTCCCACTGCAAGAACTACCGACTTGATCATGGAGGCCCAGGGCTCCGCGCCAGGTATGAGCTTCATGACATCAAATGCCTTGGCGTACGTCTTCAGCTCCTTGGCAGCTTTCTTGCCGTTCTTAGCGTGGTCGGTGAGCTTTGCTGCTGTTGCGAGTTTGGACAGAAAGTTCCGAAGCAGCGCGTCACGATCACCGATCAGCCATGGATTGAAGTGCACGATGACGGGCTCGCCCGCCTTATTGCCTTGTCCTAGCAATTCCTCGATCATTGCAAGGGCCGAAGTCTTTCCACTTCCCCATGCTCCCTCAATGGAAAGTGCAAAGCCCGAATTGGACGTGATGCGACGGAGCGCTTCCGCCGCCGACTTCGCGAAGCCGGCTCGGTCAAACTTGTCGAGTCGAAGTGCGCTACCAGGTTGCAGAGGAAGGTCCAGACCGATGCTGATGCTAGCGCTGTTCGAGTCTTCGATTTTTGCCATGTTTATAGATAACAGAGTGACCAGGCCGAGTCGTTAGAAATCCCGAAGAGTACAGCGTCGGCTTCTTGTAAGCAATGGGATGGACGCCCCAACCAATAGCGCATCAACATCATTACTGCTGCCGAATGCTGTCCCGCCCATAGCGAGGCCTCGAGCAATTAGTTTGAGCGCTCGAGTTCGACTGGCCAGATCTGGTTCCACACCCGGTTGTTGTCGGCGGATAGGTCCGTAGATACACGCACAAATAGCAGGAGGAGCGGAGGACTAACGCCCACCTTTATGGTACTTTTCTCACGCCGGCCGGACTTGGAGCGGAATCATGTGGATCCTTCAAGACTGCCACGTGATGGAGCAAAGCTGGACTATCCCCATTCAGGTCGTGCCCAAGCGTGATGTGCGCGGAGTGGGTGTTGCGCAACCAGGTGGGGGTGACGCGGCGCACTATCGCTGCATCCGGGTCCTCCATCCGCGATGCACAAGCCACCATAAATCTGCAAACAGACTTTTGCAGCGTACTGATCGATGAGGGAGGTGGGATAGCGCAGCCGGTGACGGAGAACTGGGCCAAGATGGCCACATTCTTGTTTGCTGCCGCTGTTGGAGAACTGGGCCTGCCAGCGCGAGCAAGCTCCTCTTCAAGCTCACGGATCAACTCTGTCGGAATAAGTACATGTCTTAGGAGGGAGCGTCTCCCAAGGACGCTTGCCACCCAGCAACGACCTAACGTTCCATTCGAATAGCCGAATTCCACGGGTCGCAAAGCACCGCATTCAACACTGGCCATCTCAGAGCTAGAAAGGCCAGTCGCGTATATCCACCGTATGGTGCGAGCGACACGTCGCGTGGGCTCGTGATCACCTGCGACAAGGAGCGCGGTCGAAATCGCGCCGTTAATGGACTTCCATTGTTGAAGGGTCAAAGCACGGCTTGCTGGAATTTGGGCGCGATTTGGCTTTATATCGCAAAGGTCATCAAACGGGCTGTTTGCCAAGTATTTATTTTTCTTAAGGTATCTATATAGCGAATTAATGGAGCGAATGGCTGTGTTTAGTGAGTTGCCGCGAATCGGGCCTTCGAAAGGCCGCCATTCAGTGGATCGTCTGAGGCAATGACGAGGACCACACCATTCAATAGGAGGATTTGTTAAAAACTTCTTGTATGCAAGCGCATCGTCTTCCGTCAAGGATGAAAGCGCCTTTTTTCGAACGAAAATGCTCCAAAGAAGAAGTCGTTCCGCCTGTCTTCGATAGGAAAGAAAAGAATTTTGGTAATTGCCAAGCCATGTACCGATTGCAGCTAGATCATCGTTTGCCTTCAAAAGGCATTGTCCGGGGAGTGTTCGAAAATCGCCGCCTTGCCCATTGAGTTCAGTCGGAACCATTAAATACTCCAGAGGAACGATTGCGGTTCGAGGTGCTTCAGGCCAAAGTTCAATAGATTTATTGTCATTCAGCAATTGAATTATTCTTTTTGGCAATCTCAGCTCATTTGAACGCGCGCATATACATTCGACAACCGCTTGCGATTTCTTTACTCCGAGGCCCTTTATCTCTTTCCACCACCATCTTTTATCGAAAACGATGCGATCAAGAAGATTTTGAATGGTTCGAATATCCGATCTCTCGAGAAGTGCGGCCGTGCGCTTCGGAAGCCAATCTGCAATCGCATCGAGTGTCGGTATGAACTTGGCCTCCGGGCTGCGCATTTTTAACCACCTTCAATTCGTGAGGGCTGCATTGATAGCAATTTTATAGCCTCTCGAAGACCGTTGAGCGCGGATTTCGGAGTATTGCCTACCGCAGCAACAGGGTGAGCAAGGCTTCTTGCCACAAATCTATTCTCAAGCCGGCCTTGCTGTGACTTGAAGATAAGTGCCTCGCATTTGATGTTTCCAAGTAGTTGTACTTTTTTGATTTCTAGTTCGTATAGCATTTGAGATTTCGCCTTGTTATCAAATTTTTCTGCCTCCGCATCGTATAGAAGTTTGACGGGGCCGAATTGATTTATAAGCATGAGACGTCGCAGCGCAGCGCTTTCTCTTGAAACTCGAATTCTTTCGTTTTTTTCGACTCGGCTGCGCGAAATCCATAGACAAGTCTCGGGAGCATCCATGCATAGCATCAAGGTGCCTGCGTCGGACCTAGCCGCGCTCCAAGCCGGAAAAACTCTTTCTCCGGTAGCTCCTCTGCCCCAAACTGGCTGATCACTAGACATAGCATTTTTCACTGCTTCGACAGCCGCATCCCAAAGAATCAAGAGACTGCCTGCAGTGGTCCAATTGACAAGCCAACTTCTGCTTGTCCCTTGAAATTCTGCATCTATCGGATGCAAATTTTCTTTAGGCACGGAGGCCCATGCTTTTCTAGTTTCCCACTGCGGCGGAATCCAATAGTGCCGTCGCCTAAACCAGTCGCGTAAATCAAGACTCCAAACACATGCCTGCCACCATAGAAGAAAGCACCAAGCTTGTTGTGCCTGAGGATTTCCCGATAAATGACTGAGAATATAGGACTCATCTGAGGAGCGCGCAAAAACATCAATCCATTGGCGCGCCCCAAGACCAATTACGTGGCGTAGCAGATACCGTTTGATTGATTTAAAAACTGCGGTGGAAGCTTTCGATTCATTTGCTAAAGGAACGTCATGCCTAACGCGAACTGCCTGTCCGCTGAAGAGATGCGACGAACATCTCCAATGCATATGCCTCAGTTCGGGAATTTCTGCCGTGGCCCAATACGGCGGCGCATTCGGCGTGCGAAAGCACTGAGCCCAATGTTGTGAATGTGCCAAATATCTTTCGACGGCGGGCCGAAACGACCACTGATCACGTAGGTCAAACCAAAATCGCTTGCTGGCCGCTTCGAGCCAGCACGTCAACTCGTGAAAAATATCGTCTCGAGTCGAGTTGAGTGTCGGGCTTCTTGCATTTGAGTGTGATAAAAATTCAAATCCGCAGCGGCAAATTCCTGGAGTGAGAAACGAAAATCCGAGGTTGCCGTGGCGAATCGTGGCGCCGCATCGACAACGAGGCTCAATTGGAGTGCCATGTACGGGGCACCGTTTCAAACCATGCAGCGAGAAAAGTACAGTGTGAAATGCATCCGACAGGCATGGCTCGCACCACGCAATGTTTTCGCCAAATAGAGGTTGCAAGGTTAAAGGATATTGACTCACCTGAGCCCACCTTAAACTCGTGCATGGCTCGCCAGTTAGGCGCAAAAAGCGCGGCAACCGCAGTTTTCTACCCGGAGTGATCGTATAGTCAAGCGACATTGGGAGCCAATTATTTTCATTGGCGGCAAATTCAATTTCAAATGCTTGTTGGCTTGGCTGGTTTAAAATAATGAAGCGCTGAACCGTGATCCATATTGATGAATGTGGGGAAATTTTGTTCGGGCTCCATGCAATACGTCGAAAACGGCGATCTCTGCTAAGTAGCGACTGCTCTGTAGCGACGTGATTTTTTTTTGACATTCACTTGACTCGCGTCAATTTTTTCCGAGGGATGTCGGAAGATATCAGTCGCATGTGATCGGTGAATCTTGTTTCGATCAAAGCGTTGAGCCAAGCCGCCTCCGATGTACTGTCCTCCCAATTCTCTCCCCTAGCTAGGTTTATCAATATTTTCTCTACTGACCTTGTGAGATGTTGCATTGGAAAGTTGCTTTCTCCTCCGTAGTCTTCGGGCAGCAGCGCATTTAATACCCGCCACAGCGTTGAAGCACAATGGGTTAACCTCTCGCCTCGTGCATAGGGCTCGGGAGCAAAATATTTGAGATATGAAAATCCGGAGCCGCGCGGCCATTCGCTCTCAGAATCGTATCCCTGGAGGACATAGGAAATTTCGCCTTCACAGCTAAGCCCCGGGTATTGCCAATTTGCAACCATAAATCTCGCGGCGACATGGGCGTGATCTGAATGGGCCATCAGCTGATACTGGTATCCCATTTGATGAGACGAGACTGAAAAAACGCTCAGACAGTAGTCTTCCCAATCAAGTGCGTTCTGAAGCCCTAGAAGCCATGTCCACTCCTTCAAGCTCATCGCCTGCGCCTCATCAATTAGAAGTGCCACAAAATTTCCATCAGCTTGCCTTGCAGTTGATATAAGAAGCTCTTGGAGCATTCGCCTCCGGTCGCCTCGATGAGCCTTTAATTGTGCGTATCGATGCCCCGATGCTGCCAAGATTGATCGCCAAAATTCACTTTCACTCGCATGACTGTCCGGCGGTCGCGTCCACATATGTAGTGGGATCGATTTTCCAAAACGGTCACTGAGAAGTTCTTTAAGATGCCACCTCATCCCTCTGGTTTTACCAAAGCGCGAAGGGCCGTAGATACTGCCACCAGGCTGTCTTTGGTCGATCCAGTCCCCTAGAACACTGGCCATTTTTGCTATCGCAGGAGTGAATATTGCGTACTCCTGTCGAAGTACGGGGTGATGATGATCTAAATGGATTGGTAGATTTCTTTTCATGCGACCGCCTGTTTACTTATTTGCTGCTTTTCGCAGCGGCGGCAACGCCGGATCGGGCAAGAGGCCTTGGGCATCTTCGGTGCTCGAACGCCGAGGCAAGACAGTCAGCTCTCCGTGATTTGCTAACTTGTCAGTAAACGAATTTGAGACCCCAGCGACGAATGAGGTTGATGCAGAGTGTTCATCCAAACGAGCACGTGCCCGATGTAGATCTGCCTGTTGCAATTGCTCAGGGTGGCGAGCCGCAGCCTCCAAAATTCTTCTAACTTCCAGATAGGTTGGATGCGCGGGAAGTTTTTTGTTCGGAAATGATTCGGAGAATTTAATGAATTCAGCAATTGCGTCGCCCCCGGCTGAGATTTTTAATCGGCGCGCCTGTATCAACGTTCGAATTGCGCGACGAATTTCTAGGGAATGCGGTAATCCGTGCCATGGCGCCGCTGCTCGAAGAGTGCCGAGTGAATATCCTTGTACCGTGGATGCTTGCACCACGCGAGCATCACTCACTAAATGATTGGTAATCCATATTTTTTTCCCCACAAGATCATGGCGGGCTTCCAAAATTTCCCCGCTATAGACCGCGCCAAAGAAGTTTACAAAGGGTCGGCGCCCCACTAGATACCCTCCTTTCACCTCGCACATTTTTCTCACCGCGAGAATGCCGTCAACAAGCTTTGGATCGGCTCGCCGGATAGCCGGACTGTTCTCACGCGCGACACACTGGTCAAGGTATTGAAGAGGAGTCCGATAAGTGAGGTTTTTTTGCTCAATTGCATGATAATTGGCGATTAAAACATCTAGCAACTCCTCAAGATATTCAAGTTGGAATTGACTTTTTAGCGCAACTTTAATGGGATCTCTGCCCTGCTTGTCGGATGGCCTACTGCCGGTGGAATTTGACATTCGATTCAGTGATCTTTGCCCGAGTGCGTTAAAAAAAGATTCGATAAAGGGTCGATCGTCTTTCAGGCGCCGAGCGCTCCAGCCATTCGACGGCTCAATCAGTTTCGCACCTACGATATTCTCTAGAGCGTTGCGCACATCTTGACATTTCCCCGCCATAGCGCCATCAACGCTCATTTCATCCCAGCAAAGGCCGAGGTAGCGATCATGATGTCCTGATGGCAACGCGGCCTCGTCCATATACCGAAGTTCGCCCATATTGAGTTTTTTTCGCTGCCACTTCGAGAGTGCCGATCTGATCGCGAGAAGAACATCCTGCTTGTTGATCTCGCTACGTAGACTCAGGTGATAGCCGAGCACTACGCGAGTGAAAACTTCAAGAATGACTATTACCCATAGTCTCCGGACAATGACGGGTACATGCCCTTCAAGAGGGCTAGGCACTAGGATGCAAAAAATCCCATTGAGGTGGTGTGCGTCCATCTCGACCCGCTGAAAAACTCGACGCACAGGTCGATCTACTCCGTCACCACCCAAAAGCTTACTGGCGAGCGCTTGGCCGCCTGCCAGATAAGCTGCTTTGCGAGGGTTCGAAGCCAAGACCTTTTTCACGTGGCGCGCTACGGCCGAAAAACCCAGTGTGCGAGTGGAGAAGGGCCATTCATTTCGGATCTCGTAGCCTAATTTTCTCAACTCATCTATAAACCAGCTCCAAATTCTCTGGTTGGGTTTTTTTATTTCTCCTAGGTCACTTGAAGCAACGATCTGTAGTATCCATTTTGAAAACCTCTTCTCCAATTCTGGCTCTATCGCCAAAAGTGCGTTCATCGCCCCGGCGCACCCTCTTCCCGCCGCATCGGGTGCAATCTTCTTTTTGCGTATGTAAGGATTTATTCTTGTGTATTTGACTAGTCCCCGCCAGCCGTAAATGTGGCCATCGGGATGTTCGACCATGCAACGCTCGCGTATTAGTCGTCCAATCCATCGTGTTCCCAGCCCTGTTGCTAGTCGAATTGTCTCGGCACCTGCCCCTTGTAAGTAAAGGGTAATTCCTTCTTTTCGTCTAAGGTACGTTTTTAGGTCGTACTCACTTAGTCCGCTGGCGTCGAGGTCTGGCCAGTGCGCTAGGTCAAAGTCAATTTGATCGGTAATGCCGACTAGATGCCGGCCAAAATATATGGGCTTGGCATTGGAGGTGCGGTCTACGATCAGGTTTTCTCGAGGGGTAGAAGAATAGCTGCGGGCTTTCGCGCAAGCGGCTTTTTCCGCGTCAAGTGTGAAACGCCGTTGGACCTGGGCTGGGTGTTGAAACCCGTTAGTTCCAGATGAACTCTTGGTGCGCGACGGGGACATGAGTTGCTCCGGGTCACCTCGAAGCTTGCTTCCTCGCGAAATATTCAAAAAAGCCACCCCCCGCCCTTGACGTACCGTCTTTCAACGCGTATCGTTCAAAGCGAATTCCTGCTACGGAAGGTAGTTCTTCGGAGACCCTGTGTTGCGCCAACAGCACGGGGTCTCTTTCGTTATGAGGTCGCCATCGAGTGTTGCTGTTGTTTGGAAGCGGTCATTCAAGCTCAAAAGTCCCCGAAAATCAATTCGTGTCCAATTCATTGCGACTCGAAGATTCAGGCTGCGAGGCAGTGGTGAACTGCCTTGGTTTTTGCTAGGTTGAATTGTTGGTTGGAAAATGAATTGCAAATTGAGTTGTCAATTTGATTGGCAATTCATCTGCAACCTGAAGTCTGCTTGGGCTGAGTTCGTCATTGAACATTGGGTAGACGCATGCTCATATGACCTTCGATCTGAATCCCGCATGAGAGGTGGCGAAGCGTGACCCAGTCAAAGGATTCAAGCCAGGGTCGAATGCCCTGGGGTTCCGCCGTTCTAAGGGCCACAACGAGGTGCGCTCCTCCCGTACAAGGCGTGAATCACAGGAGCAGGCGATGAACTTTTCGCGGGGCGCAGGCGATGGCATCGAGTGGGCCCAGATGGGACCTCGGGCGTTCTTTTCAGAGGTCGCCTCCGGGCTGCCTCTGGCTGGGTCGTCGAAGTTTGCGTGGCCTGCGGATTCATGCTCGTAGCCGCCCTCGTGGCGTCTACGATATGACGGCTCGCAACTAAGTCACTGCACACCTTTGTGCTGCAGCAAGGATTTCTAAATGAGAGCGTGCCGTAGGTCGGTCAGAGGTTCGCTTGCCAGCCGCGAACTGTCGACCGCCGCGAAGCCGCCAGCGACAGCTCCAGGCTGAGGCACCTTACAAGCCGAGCTTGACCATCGGCAGCTATGGATCCAAAGCTGTAGAGCAACCATAAGACGGTCGCCCAAGACATGAACACGCCTGGAGATATGTGGGCGAATGCGCTCTCTCCGCCTAACAGGGAATCTCCAAGTCGATCCACTTCGCATCTGCTTCCGCTGAGAACCCCTCGGGAGGCTCTTCGGCTTTGTCGCTGCGCACGTACTCGATGCCGTGCTCGTGAAGCGCCCCAAGCAGGTCGGCTAGCGGAATGTTCTTCCGGTAGTTACCCGGCCCTTCCTGAGTGGAAATCATGGCCGGGATGTTGCGGGGCAGGACGCGCTCGACCAGGGTTTTGGCGGTCGCGTTGTGGCTGCCGTGGTGCCCAACCTTGAAAAAAGTGGCGCCTTTCAAGTGCCGCAACGACTTTTCGTTGGCGAGGATCTGCTTCCAAGTACCCCACTCCGCATCGCCCGGCAGCAGCAAGCGCGCCTTGCCGACCTGCAGCACCAGAACCAAGCTGGTGGAGTTCACCATGCCATCCACCTTCTCGGCGGCGAAAACCGGATTGACACCCCGCGCCAGCGCCTCGAGCCGCTCCACGTCTTCAGGGGCCAGTTCGCCGCCTGCGGCACTCTCGTCGACGTGCCAATCCTCGGAGAACGGCGGCGCCACCAGCTCTTGGGTAGCATCCCCGGCGACCAGGCGCAAGGCGCGGTAGGTTTCGTCGTCCGATGACGGATCCAGTTCCTCGATGAGGTCTGGATCGCGCATGGGCCCCAGGACGTGCACTTTCACACCCGGCAGCACCTCTGTGGTGAACGTCTCGGGGCAGTCCGCATCGGGCAGAAACCGCGGGGCGTCGAGGTCACGTCTGGCGAAGCCTTCGTGCAGGCACTCGAGGGCGCGCGCATTCGACCAGCTAGCCGCTGCACCTTCCAATGCCATACCAGGGATGTCAAGGCCAGCGTTCCAAAGGATGAACTCCACATCCTTGAGCTCGTCGTCGGATAGACGCATTGACTTCCGCGCGGCCGCTAGGCTTGTAGCGAACTTGTGCTGGCCTTTCCAGAGCTTGCGTGCCTCGGGGTTCTTGCGGTCTTCCACCCAGGGCATCCAGACTTCGCCCACCTCGACCTGATCCCACTCCGCCGCGTTGAAGGCGTAGATGTGGTCGGCGTGCCGGTGCGTTGCGATGACCACGTCGATCCGTGGGCGGTGGTGGACTTCCCTAACGTCGGAGATCACCTGCTCCACCAGCCCCTTCGCGGTGAACATGCCTTTCCCTGCCGCGTGAAAGCCGGCATCAACCAGGAGGGTCAAGGGGCCCGGCAACGTGAGTAAAAAACAGTCGCCGAAGCCGACGTTGTACATGCGAATGCGCAACGTGTCGCTCATCGCCATCTCCTGCGGTCCATCGCCTGGGCGGAATAGGCCTGCACCAAGCGGTTTGGGGGCCGCTCTTCTAACGACCACCCAGGATCGAGGTCCTCGTCGAATTTCGCCACCCATTTCAGCAGCGACGCCTCGCGGGTGGGGTCGAACGGCTTTCGGATCACATAGCGGATGTGGCCGTCGATATTCGCAATCAGAGTTACGCCGGCACGAAACTTGAGCCCGCCGAGATCATGCCCGCCCCTCGGTAGCTCCTTTTGAGTTTGCACGAAATGGGCGACCATCTCCACAAGCAGCTCACCGCTGACTGCAATTCGGTGCACGGGATGAAAGCCCCGGACTGCCACGCTCAGCTCGGCGTCCAGGCCGAGCCGTTGCCTGGTCGCCAGAGTGTCTGCCCATGCGCCTAGCCGCGACGCGATGTTGCGTAGTAGGTCATCAGGCTCTTCGTCCGGCAGCGCGGAGGGTGTCAGGAAATTGGTGCCTGGGTTTGGATCAAGCTCTTCCGAAATTGTCGAGGTACTTTGAAGAAACGCCTTAAAGGTCAACTTCCGAGGCACGCGACGCTTCCTGACTTTGCTCGAGGACGGCGGCGCGGAGTTCCTCCCCAATTCCCGCGCGCCGAACGTCGCCAGATCCGCGACGATGCCGGCCAGCTCTGTGTCGGGCCCGTCAGGGTTGGGCCGCTCTGACTCCAGCAGCATGGACGGCACCGCCAGCGAACCGACTGCCTGCGGGCGGATGCCACGCAGACGAAACGCCTCAATCATGTCGGCGCGCAGCCCCGAGTCATCTGCGCGATTCAGCTCGAAGTCCGCAGTGACCATGGCGCGCAGGAAATCGCTGAAGGTTGGATCCACAGGCGGGAGGTAGTCTGTGGCCCGAATGCACATAGACAGCACGGCTTGCGCGGTGCGCACGCACTCATTGGCGAGGCGGTTGACCAGGTCGGGTTGCAGTTCGCCATCTGGCAGCCGGCCGCTGCCTCCAGACGCAATGCGGAGAAGGTCGCGAATGCGGCGCTTATAGGTCGCCGCAAAGCCTTCAAAAACTGCCGAAACCAGGACCCATCCCAGTGCGTGCGCTTCGGTGGTGTGCGCGAAGAGCGCCGGATCGGGCTTGCCCGCGATGCGGCGTAGTGGGCCACCCTTGCCGCTGGCCGAACCAAACTGAGCGCCGATGTCGAGCAATCGGCTTTTCGGGTCGAGTACATCGCCCCGGGTATCCCGCAGCGCTGGAGCTACCACCTCGGGGAATGTCATGCGTTGGAATAGGGCCACGATGTCGGCGAAAGCTTCGTGCAGCGCCGGCACCTGGGCGCTGGTGGGCTCGTTGTAGTGGCCCTGCAGGCGGCTAAGCGCAGCGTGCGCCACCTCATGCGCCACGATGTCATGCGAAAGGCAGGTGAAAATGAACTGCCCTGGAAGGTTGTCACCTGGGTCGTCGTCGTCGGCCGTGAAATAGCCGAACAGGACGGCATTGAGCTCGTCGTCGAAGTAGGCATTCCTCGCCTGAAACGCGTGCGGCATGAGCCGCAGCCGGTCTCCCCCGCGAAACCGCAGGCGCCGACCCAGCGCTCTATCGAAGTTTTCCAATACCTTCGAAGCGACGGCATAGACCATCTGTTGGTGGAACTGTGGATCGTGCTCCAGCGGCTCTAGGCCATGCGTCATCGCGATCTTGTCGTCCCCCAAGTCGATCGGCTGGTAATACTTGCGGGCCGCCGCGTCGTAGTCAACAACTTCCAGCCGGTCGTCACTGAAAGACCGTGATGTCAGCTTGATGGGCCGGTACGGCACCTCGATCGTCACTCGGTGGTCGCCGGCCCGCGCGAGCATTGGGTCGAACGCGAAGATGCGAAGCGGTCGCCGCTCTGGCGTGGTGTCGAAAGGTGATTTGCGCATTCCTTCCTCCGTTTAATCTTCTCGACGCCGCGTGCCACTGGTTCAGGCGCCTCTCTCCAGCAAATAGAAGACTAGCGGGGGGACCGAGCGCTGGCAAGTCGCTCGCAAACCTTCAACAACGTCTGACCACCTCCAAGGACCGCTTCTGGCTGAGACCTGACCTCGAAGCGGCTCTCTGACTGGGCGCAAGCGCCACTCTGCTGTCGTTCAGACTCGGGGAGGAGCGGCGGCCACCGGCGGACAGTAACAGTTGATGGCTAAGCAGGGGCCCACCCTCCTCCGGATCAACTAATGTTCAGTTGTTCGTTTGCGACACAAACCCATGTTCAATGGCGCGGCCAACCATAGATCCGCTGCGCAGCCCTCCGGCTACTTTCTGAAAAACTCACAAAGTAAAGCTAAAGCTTACAGCCCGGACTCTCGCGATCGACCGTTCGAATCAACGCGGTCCATGCGATTCCTGGGCCGAGCCCACGAGACACTCAGTCCAATGCCCAGGCCTGTTTTTGCAGAGCAGATCGAGGCCGACTTTGGCTTCTGGAAAGAGGCATTTAATCGTCTTCGTGACCAGTCCCGTCTGAAGCAGACTTGGTCGACAAAATTCAGCGCGCCAAAAAAATCTAATTTTGTCCAAGACATGATGCGACGAGGAAGTGCACAACTCACAAAAATGAGGCGACCTTTTCTAGTGGTAAAGACGCAAATACGGATCCATTTTTACGCGTAGAAGCTCTTGCTGCTTAAACAACTGGTGCTTAGAATTTCTTCGCTCGCTAGCGAGGCGCCGCCACTCGGGGCCACGGCCCGCCAAATCAGACATTTCATCCGTGATGCGACTTACCGTCGAAATTGCAGCGCCCAAATCTTTTCCCAGATAGTCGAACATTTCATCGCTAAAAAGCCATCGCGCTTCTTCTACAATAGATAAATATTGTAAGACATCGTCAGCGCTTATCGCTGAGTCGCGGATTGCACGATCAACATGACTTTTAATTGCGAGATAGACGCGGTAGCGCTTCTCAAATAAATCGAGTTTCAGTTTGTTTCGCGCGGTTTGCCAAGATCGCCACGAAAATGTCACACCAAACACTCCTGCTATCAGTGCGACGAGTGGTGATCCAAAAGCCGAAACGTGAGCTAAAGCCTCAGAAGTCATAAAAAATTTCCTTTTTTATTGACTCGCCAGCCAGCATGCCCGCTGGATCAGAAAAAGAAAGATGCCCCTGTAGCGATTCAGAAAGTCGATCATATACTTCGAAAAGAATCGGCCGCAAATTTGAATGGAGATTTCATTTGGTGTATTGCGATTTTTTGGGTTTAGGAAGTTTAATAAAAGGTAACGAGGAGATAGTATGAGTAGTACAGTTGAAATTGTAAAAATGGCCACCACCGCCCTCGCCGACGCGGATGGTTTTAACAAAGTTTGGGGCGTCCTGATTGGTGCTGGCGTCACAGTTGCCGTGGCGGCACTCACGACCCTAGTTACTACGGTCATGCAACTCGTTAGCGCGAATCGCCAGCGAAGGCACGAGTTACAGATGGCTGCCGAGGAATCAGCGGACGCTGCGCGTCAGGAAGCCGAGCGCCTTGCACTGGCGGACATCACATCGCAACGACGAGCCAATGCCAATGTTGCAAAAATGCGCCAGGTCTGGATCAACGACCTTCGGAGGGACACAGCATGCTATTTGGCACTATGGCAGGAAATTGCGTTTCGCTGGGCTGCCATGATCAGTCCTGCTGACGCGCGAGCCATTGATTCAGTCACGTTGGATTCGTTAAATGCTCCCATCGCGGAAATGCGTAAAGAAGCGTTCGAATTGCGTTTGCGCATTGAAATGCGCTTTAACCCTAACGAGGTGGCGCATCAAGAGCTTCGGCAGTTGATGATTGAACTTGAAACGCTAGTCAGCTGTTTTCACCGGGACAAGAGTGAATTGCCTGCTCTCGAAATTTTAAAAAAGGTCGAAGCTGCAATTCACAAGTCCGTGAACAAGCAGCAAGAAATTTTGAAATCCGAATGGAATGTTGTGAAATCGGAGTTGGGGTTAAAGTTTTCGACCCGCGCAAGCTGAGGATAGGTGTCGCTTTTGCAGGGATTGAATTATTATTGATCGCAGGTTACGTTCTGTCCAGCTGGTGCGGAACGACGCGCCTCTGTCGTCGACGCGCCATTGAACTTCCGCCAACTCGCACGAGCGGTCGCCCGAGAGGCGCTTCCGCCGTGCCTATCGCGCACGGAAAAATGCGAAAACGGCCTGAACTGGCCAGTTGGGGACATCGGGGCTATCTTTGAAGAATCGCAGAGTTGCCGAGGGCGACGTCTACACAGTCCCGCCCGGCAACGGCCTTGCAATGGTTTGCAGAGTCCCGTTTTTGCTCGACCTACTTCAAGGACTTGGTGCAACTAACCGTGTTTGGGAAGCTCGACCCGGAAGAACTGCCCCTGGAGCAAATGCGCAGGACTGCCCATTTTGCAAATCTTCCCCGGTCATGACTGCGCAACCTCGACGGGATGGATTTTGCGCTCCTCCACGCCGGCAACGTTAGAGGACGAACGCATGCCGAAGCGGAGCGTGACCGGCGAAGTGTGGATTGGTGCTACCCCGGTGGGGGCGCGTAGGCAAGCCGGACGAGGCGCCTCCCAAGATGCTGGTGTACAACTGCGCACTTTTGAGGAGGACACTGATTCGTACTGTGGCCTAAGGTCCGCTGTGGAGTCCGACTACTGGCGGCTAAGTGCCCCTTCGCGACAGCTGTGCGACCAACTACAGTCGGCCAGAAGCAGACAAGCCGTTTATGAAAGCCGCTCTACGAGATGTCGCGCGTCACCCCGGCGAAGATCCGCGTACCAAACTGAGACGTCTGCATTACTCGCGTGAGCGGGCCGGTAAAGACCGTACTTGTGATAGATGTCGCCACCTCCGGCTAGGCAGGTTGGGCCGTAGTACTCGATCTCGTTGCCGCCATCGACCCACACCCTGATGAAGCCTTCGGTCGACGACCAGCGCGCTTGAATGAGCAAGTCGTGCCACTTGCCTCTGAAGGCTCCATCGGCGATCAGTGTGCGCTCGGGAATTTTCCGTCCCAGGCGGTGGTAATGGGTCGGCAAGATTCGCATTCGGAATGCATTGCGCCCTCTCATCTTGCCGAACATCACCGGAGGATCATGCGTGCCCCTGCTTCCGGGCTCCTGATGAAACTGAGCAAGTGTGGTGTCGCCGGATACAGCCCGACTTAGGTCGGCCTCGACGACACAATCCGGAAAGGTATCGGCGACGCGGAAAGACCAGCTGTACCAGTGCGTCTCGCCCTCCTTCTGCTTTGGCCCAACTTCGATCTTCTCAGCGCGCTCTCGAGTTTCATCCTTGAAATCGACATCACCTGATCTGAGGCTGAACTTCTCGGACGCGAAGTCGCCTGCCCCATGGCGTCGAATTGAAGCATCAAGCGAATAGTTCCAGCTATTGCTCGGACAATGGTCGCCCTGGTACTGATGAATCCAGCCTAGTTTCGTGGTCATAAAAGATATAGGAAGCGCGTTCGGAGTCCTAGCCCGTAAAGATCGATGGCGTCCCACAACGGCCGGGGGCATCCGATCCCCCTCTTGTAGAGAGGGAGGCTGCGATATCAAGAATGCACTCGCCAGTACGTGAATCCTGGATGCCTACGTCTACAAGCCTTCAGGCAAGCAGTAGATTGCGCCATCTCGCGAACACAATTTCGAACTTTACTATCTGGAGAACACTTTTATGCGAAAAAACCCGCTCAGATTGTGTTCTCAGGCAGAGCTTCGATTCTTTGTAAATCAAGTACTTACAGGGGATTTCTAAGGAACACTTTTTTGAGCATCGACGCCTCGATTTACCAGTTCTCGGGGATTGGCTCTCGAGGCGGAGCTCCCTAGGATCGCCCGTTTTCCCGACCCTGCCCCGCGATCGCCATGTCGTGCCACCGGACTCATCGTTTCATGCAACAGCACACGCTCGCGGCCATCCCCGCCCCTGTTTCGTCAACCCGCAGCACCGGCTCGCTTCGGGCCGTCGCACGCCGCAGCTGCGCACTGCTGGTGCTGCTGCTGGCCGCTTGTGGCGGCGGTGGAGGCAGCGGTGGCGGCGCGTTCGCACTGCCGCCCGTCGGCCCCGCGACGACGCCGACGGAGCCCTCCGCGCCGACGGAGCCTTCGGTGCCGACGGAGCCTTCCGTGCCGGAGCCGCCCCCGCCGCTCACCATCGGGGGAACGGTCACCGGATTGAAGGGCCACGGGCTCGTGCTGGCGAACAACGACGACACGCTGGCGGTGTCGGCCGATGGTGCCTTCACCTTTTCCACCGCGCTGGCGCAAGGCGCGACCTACGCGGTGAGCGTGCGGTCCCAGCCCGGCGGACCTTCCCAGGTCTGCACGGTCAACGGCGGCACGGGCACCGTGGCCGATACGGCGGTCACCGGGGTGAAGGTGCTGTGCGCCACGCAGTCGTACGCGGTGGGCGGCACGGTCGGCGGACTGGCCGGCACGGGCCTGGTGCTGCAGAACAATGCGGGGGACGATCTGCCCGTCGCGGCCAACGGCAGCTTCGTGTTTCCGGTCGCGGTGGCCAGCGGCGCCGCCTATGCGGTGACCGTGAAGACGCAGCCCGGCGGACCGACCCAGCTGTGCTCGGTGGCGCAGGGCAGCGGCACCATCGACGCGGACGACGTGGCTTCGGTGCAGGTGGTCTGCGCCACCCGCACCCGTGCGGTGAACGTCACGGTGAGCGGTCTCGACGGACAGGGCCTGGTGCTGCAGAACAATTCGGGCGACGACCTGGCCGTCGGCGCCAATGGCAAGCGCCAGTTCGCGACCTCCGTCGCCGAAGGGAGCACGTATGCCGTGACGGTGAAATCCCAGCCGCGCATGTACACCCAGTTCTGCACCGTCGACCGGGGCAATGGCACGGTCGCCGCGGCGGACATCGACGATGTGAGCGTGGCCTGCGCCACTCCCGCGACGCGCAGCGTCTACGTGTCCTCCTTGCTCGGCTCCAGCATTCCCATGCTCATGCGCTATAGCGCCGCCGACCTGACGGCACAGGCATCGACCATCGCGCCCGCCACCTTCGTGTCGTTCGCGGCCGATCCGAAGGGGCGTCTCGTGTTCGGCGGGAGCGACAGCGGTCGGGTGTATGCCATCCGGCAAGGCGATGGCATCGATACGATGAGCTCCGCAACCTTGGGCGCCCGCGGAGCTGTCGCGGTGGGCATGCATCCCAGCGGCGACTATCTCTATGTCGTCGCGAACGGCGACGGCCTGCTGAGCACGTATGCCGTGCCCCCGGCCACGCCCGCGGCACCGGGCGTTCTTCAGCAGAAATTCCTCTCGGGCGCCAGCGGTACCTCCCCGCTGCCGCTGCCGCTGGCGGTGGATCCGCTGGGGCGCTTCGTGTTCGTCGGCACCAGCGGCCAGGGCATCCAGACGCTGCCGATCCGCGCGGATGGCACGCTGGATGACCCGGTCCGGCAAGCAACAACAGACGTGGTATCGGTCGTGGTCCACCCTTCCGGCGCCTACCTCTATGCCATCGGCACGGATGGCATGTTGCGGACCTACTCGATCCATGCGTCGACCGGCGCCCTCACGCAGACGGCCCTGACGGTGGCCGGCCTGGGAGTGGATGGGTCGACCTCCCTGGCCATCGACGGCAGGGGCCGCATGCTCAGCCTGGTCGATACGGCCAACCAGTTGCAATACACGCGGGCGATCACCGACATGGCCACCGGCGCACTGGGGACGCCCTTCCCGATCCACGGCCTGATCAATCCTGTGGCCACCGCCTTCGACCCTTCGAGCGACGGCGTGAACTTTCTCGTGGGGTCCCTCAACCTCTACCGCCGCACCATCGACCCCGCCACGGCCAGCTACGCGAACACGCTGACCACGCAGGTCGGGCCCGCGATCAGGGCGATGGTGCTGCTCAATCGCTGAGAGGCCCGCGGACGTTCGTGCGGCAGGCGTCGAGCGGGTTCGCGCGCGCCTCCAGCTTGCGCGCCCGGCTCGACCGAACGGGTCGGCGACCTGGCGCTTCTCCGAGAATGCCCGGCTGCTGACGCTGCGCGTGCGTCAGCGCGGAGAGTCCTTCGGCCGTGACTTCGAGAACGACCGCGCGTGCGATCACGAGCTCGCCGGTGCGCTCCCTGCGCGGCGGGTCGAAGCGTGCCTTCACGAGGCCGGCAGCCTCCAGCGAGAGGAGCTGTTCGATCTCGTCGGGGGAGGTCGATTCGGCGGGCAGGCGCCGCTGCCAGAAGGACGCCAGCAGCCTCATGCTGTCCAGCACGCGAAGCTGCCGCTCGTTGAGGATCTTTCGACGCATCGCTACCGTCTCCTGGCTGAAGTCGAACATTGGCGCCCCGAAACGACTTTATGGAACGAGGAACATGCCCTGCTCGTAGGCGCTTTTCCGATCACGCCGCCATCCATGTGCCTTGCAGGGGGCCGTGCGAATCGGCGCGCCACGACGTGAGAGCGTCCAGCCAGGCCAGCCCAGCCCAGGTTCAGGGCAAGCTTCGACGGATCGCCGGTGCCCGCATCAGCGCACGGAGAGATCCCCGGCGCTCGACGTGAGGAAGTCCAGGAATGCCCGCAGTGCCGCGCTCTTGTGATTGCGATGCGCGTAGGTCGCATACAGCCAGATCGTCGGGGGCATCGCATCTTTCAGCACGGGCACCAATGCACCCGAGCCCAGGTGCGCGCGCGCCAGCACCTCGGGCACGCAGGTGACGCCGAGCCCTTTCACCGCCAGTGCGATCAGCGGTGCGGCATCGTCCGCATCGAGGCGGCTGCGCACGGGCACGTGGTGCGTCTTGCCATCGATCAGGAAGGGCAGCCGGGGCGAAGCGTCCCACAGCGAGAAGGTCAGCAGTTCGTGCCGGGCCAGGTCCTCGGGCTTCGACGGCATGCCCTTGCGCGCCCAGTATTGCGGCGATGCGCAGAGCACCAGCGGCACGGGCCGAAGCTTGCGCACCACGACGTCCCTGGCCTCGATGGGCCCGATGCGCAAGGCGACATCGATGCCTCCCATCACCAGGTCGTCGTCGCGATTGCTCAGGTGGATGCTCACGTGCACGTCGGGGTGGTCGGTGATGAAGTCCTCGATCTGCCAGCCCAGCAGGCTCAGCGACAGGCCGTGCGGTGCCGCGACCCTCAGGCGTCCGCGCGGATGCGCCGCGAAGTCCGACAGTTCCGTGCTCAGCTCCTGGAGCAGGCCGAACAGAGGCGCCAGCCGCCGCGCGAGCGTCTGCCCGGCGTCGGTCGGCGTGACCGAACGCGTCGAGCGGTTCAGCAGCCGCACGCCCACGCCCTTCTCGAGCTGGGCCACGATCTTGGTGACGCTGGCCTTGGAAATTCCCAATGCGATGCCCGCGCGCGTGAAGCTCTTGCGGGCGACGACTTCGGCGAAGACCCTGAGCTGCTGCAAGTCTTCCATGGCCTATGGCGCCACGCCGGCGAGCAGGTCCCGCCCCTGGCCTTCCCAGCCGCCGCCGAGCGCCATGAACACGGCGAACTGGTCGTCCGCGAGCCGGGCTTCCGATGCCGCGAGGGCCGCCTCGCTGGCCGCCAGCGTGCGCATGGCATCGAGCGCATCGAGTTGCGCGGTCTTGCCGCTGACGTAGAGCGTGCGCGCCTGTGCCGCCACGACGGCGCTCTGGTCGCGGGCGGCCGCGAGGGCGGCGTGCCGCTCCAGTTCGCGCGCGTAGGATTCGAGGGCGCTCTCGACCTCGCGCAGCGCCGTGAGCACGGTGGCATCGAAGCGCGCGGCGGCCTGCCGCGTGGCGGCTTCGGCCTGCGCGATGCGCGCGCGGGCCACGCCGTTGGTGGGCAGCGTCCAGCTGACCAGCGGCCCCAGGCTGTAGCTGAACGACTCGCGGTTGCCGAACCGGTCCATGAAGCCGGCCGAGCTGGCCGACAGGCCGAGCACGACCTTGGGATAGAGCTCGGCCGTCGCCACGCCGATGCGGGCGGTGGCGGCCGCGAGGCTGCGCTCGGCCTGTCGCACGTCGGGCCGGCGACGCAACAGGCTTGCACCATCGCCCACGGGCAACGGACCCGCCACGCGCGGCGGGCTGTCGCATGCGGCCACCTGGGCCGGGAAGTCGCGCGGGGCCGCGCCGGTCAGCGTGGCCAGCCGGTACAGCGCGTTCTGGCGCTGCGCCCGCAGCGGCGGCAGCGAGGCGCGCAGCAGTTCGAGCTGGCCGCGTGCGCGCGCGGTGTCGATGGCCCCTACCCTGCCGCCCTGCTGCAGCCGTTGCGCGAGCTGCACGGCCTCTTCCTGCAGCCGCACCGATTCGCGGGCGCTGCGCAGACGCAAGCCGGTGGCGCAGGCCTCGGCATAGGCCCGGGCCGTGCCGCCGGCGACGTTGACGCGCACCAGGTCGACGGCCGCCCGCGCCGCGCCGCTGCCGGCTTCGGCCGCCTCGATGGCGCGGCGCAACTGGCCGAACAGGTCGAGCTGGTAGGACAGGTTCGCGCCCACGCCATAGGTGAAGCGGCTCGGCGGCTCGTAGTCCTTCTGCACGAGCGTGAGCCCCGAGACATGGCCGAAGCCGGGGCCGCCGTTCAGGGCCAGCGTCGGCCGCTGCGGCCCGCGCATCTCGGCTTCGAGCGCCTGGTCGCGCTCGAGGCTGGCCATGGCCTGCCGCAGGTCGGCGTTGTGCGCCAGGGCCCGGGCGACCAGTGCCTCGAGTTGCGGGTCCTCGTAGAGATGCCACCAGTTCGGCGGCAGCGCTGCGTCCGCCGCATTGCCGCCGGCCGACAGGAACGGCCCCGCGGAGGCCGCCTGCGCGGGCGAGAGCGCGGCCGGCGCGACATAGTCGGGGCCGACGGGCGAATGGGCACAGCCGGCCAGCAGCGCGCCCGCCGCGACGGTGGCCAGGTGTCGGTGAAGGCGGGTCATCCTCGTGGCTCCGCACGGCGCGCGGCGGCGGCCGTCTCCGGCGCCGCTGGGGCCCCGAGCACCTGCACCGTGACCGTCTGGCCCGTGACCAGCCGCGTGCCCGCCGGCAGCGCGTCCAGCTTCACGCGCACGGGCACGCGCTGCGCGAGCCGCACCCAGTTGAAGGTCGGGTTCACGCTGGGAAGCAGGTTGGCGCCGGTGCTGCGATCGCGATCGGCGATGCCGGCCGCGATGCTCTCCACGCTGCCTTCGAGCGCGCCGGCGTCCATGGGCGTCACGCGCACCCGGTCGCCCAGGTGGATGCGCGGCAGCTTGTTCTCCTCGAAATAGCCTTCGACGTAGACCGACCCCGCGTCCACCAGCGCCATCACCGGATGGCCGGCGCTCGCGTAGGCGCCCTGCCGCAGGTCGAGGTTGGTCACGAGGCCGTCGGCGGGCGCATGCACCTGCGTGCGGCGCAGGTTCAGCCGCGCGGTGTCCAGCGCGACCTGCGCCTGGCGCAGCGCCACCTCGGCCGCGCGCAGGGTGCCGTTCGCCTGGTCCAGCCGCAGGCGCGACTGCTCGCGAAGCTCCCGCGAGACCAGCTCGGCCAGGCCCGCGTTGCGGTCGTTCTCGCGCCGTGCCTGCGCGATGAGGATGCGCTGGTTGTCGAGCGCGACGGCCTGCGCGGCGACGGCCGCTTCGGCCTGCTGCACGGCCAGTTCGAAGCGGGCCTTGTCCAGCGAGAACAGCGGCGCGCCGGCGGCGACGAACTGGTTGTCGCGCACCGCGACCTCGGTCACCAGGCCGGACACGTCGGGCGCGACCTGCACGACCTCGGCGCGCACGCGCCCGTTGCGGGTCCAGGGGGCGAGTTCGTAGTGGTCCCACAGTTGCCAGGCGGAGCCGCAGGCGGCGGCGACGACCGCCAGGGTGAGGAGCGCGCGGGCGCCCGGTCGGGCCCATGCGGGAAAGGACATGGCGTCAGGTCTCATGAAAAGGCAATGGAATGCGAAGCGCGGAAATCAGGTGGCGAAGGCGCCGGTGAAACGGGCCAGGGCATGAAGCAGCAGCACGTACACCGCCAGGTCGAACAGGGCCGGGTGCCACACCCAGCGGTAGACGCCGGCCAGCGCCAGCAGGCGGCGCAGCGCCCAGGAACACGCCAGCGCGCCGCCGGCCAGCAGCATCAGGCCTGGCAGGTACACGCCGTGGAAACTCGTTTCGATCATGGGTGGAGCGTGCCGTCGGCCGCTGGAAAGAGGTTGCGTCGAAGGCCCACGAGGGCCGCGATGGCGCGCGGCGCGGCGCCGCCGTGCAGCGCGTCGAGCAGCAGGCGGTCGATCTGCGGCAGCAGCGGTTCATCGCGCCGCGGCGCTCCCGCGGCCCGGGCGCGAAAGACCCGGGCCGAGTCCGCGAGCAGGCGGCCGAGGGCTCCGGCGGGGAGGCAGCGGCGCCACTGTTGCAGGGTCGCGATGTCGGCACCCGTGCGCAGCTCGCGCAGCGCCAGCCGCGCGTGGGCCCGGGCTTCCTCGCCCGCGCCCGGTGCCGTGCGCGGTGCGAGCAGCGCGATACGGTCCAGCATCCGGCCCGCATAGGCGTCGCGCGCGGATGCGCCCCGCGGGCGAGCCGCGAGCTCGGCCAGGTCGAGCGAGGTCGCGCGCCGTAGGCGCCGGGCGCTCCAGTCGCTGCCCACGCTGCGCACCAGTGCGGTGACACGCGCCGCGGCCACCCCGCCCAGGATCAGCGCGAGGTTCGAGTTGAGCAGGCTCGGCAGGTCCGCGCTGGCGGTGTCCTGCAAGGCGAGCGTGCCGGCCACGCCGAAGAACAGGCCCAGTGCCGCGAGCGAACTGGCGGGCCGCGCGATGTAGCAGCCGACCAGCAGGAAGAACGGCGCGATGCACAGCGCCAGCATGCCGAAGTCGCGCGCCAGCGGCATCACCACCAGCACGCAGAACACCGACACCGGCAAGGACCACAGCAAGGCGACGACGAACTTGTGCATGGCGGGCACCGGATCGTCCATCGTCGCGAAGAAGCTGCTGAAGACGGCCGCCGACATCGCCGCGGCCGACCCCGAGGGCCATGCCGTGGCGATCCAGGCCGCGCAGCATGCGCAGGTGGCCAGCACGGCCGTCGCCGCCGAGCGCAGTGCCAGGCCCCGGTCCCGATGCAGCACCTTCTGGCCGAGTGCCGCGCTGCGCCGCGGCGGCATCGCGCCGCCGGCGAGGCCGGCGTCGATGTCGGCGCGCAGCCCGACGCAGGCCCGCCACTCGAACACCAGTTCCTCGAGCCGCACGGCGAGGTCGATGCGCAGCGCGCGGATCCAGGGCGACGCCGCCGGCCCATCCGCCAGGGCCTGGAACGCGGCGCGTGCTTCGTCCATGGACGCGGCCGGCTGCCCCGCTCCCGGCGGCGCCATCGAGCCCGCGTGCCGCTCGAGCGCCGAGACGATGTCTTCCGGCACCTCGCCCTCGGCGGCCTTCAACGCCTCGAGCCGGTCCTCGATCGCCGACAGCGTGGGCGCGAGCGCCGAGAGGCGGTCCTGCATGGCGCGAATGGCGCCCGCGGTCCAGCGCAGGTTGCCGGTGTCGAAGGGCACATGGGTCGACAGCAGGCGCAGCTGCGTGATGTCCAGCGCGAGCCGCTGGCGGTCCGCGGCCATGCGCATGCCGTCAGCGTGCCCGTCGCCGAGCAGGTCGTTCATCCAGCGGCGCGCGTCGCCGAGCGCGCGGTCCATCAGGGCCAGCAGCGACGGCGCCAGGCTGGCCGGCAGCACGAGACCGTGGACCAGGCTGGCGCACAGGATGCCGAGTCCGATCTCCTGCACCCGCGCCACGGCCGTGTCGAACATGGCCGCGGGCGCTTCCACCAGCGGGAAGCCGATGAGCGTGGCCGAGTAGCCCGCGAGCAGGAAGACATAGGAGCGCGCGCTGCGGTCCAGCAGCGAGAGGTAGAGGCATAGCCCGGTCCACAGCGCGAGCGCCAGGGTCAGCAGCTCGGGCGCGGCCGACAGCGCGGGGACCAGCACCACGGTGGCCGCGCAGCCGAGCACGGTCCCCACGAAGCGATGGAGCGCCTTGGAGCGCACCTGGCCCGCGAGCGGATGCGCCACGATGTACGCGGTCATGAAGGCCCAGAAGGGCCGCGGCAGGCCGGCGCGGCAGGCCAGGTAGAGCGCGAGCATGGCGCCTGCGAAGCTCTTGAGGGAGAAGAGCATCTCCTGGCGAGAGAAGCGGATCCGTTGCATGCGTCGATGCTAGGCAGCGCCGTGCGTGTCGGAAATTGCAATCCCGGCCGAACGATTTCTCTTTTCGGCCATGGCGCGGGCGGCGTCCCTTCCGTGCGGAGCCCGCGGCCGGCGGGCGAGAATGGCCGGCTCGCAGCAACGCTCATGGAGACCATGCAACGCCTCGAGGTCGTCCCCGAAGGCCTGGACTACCCGCTCACCGTGCCCGTCATGGCGCTTCGCGTGGACGTCGAGGCGCGTGCGCGCGAGATCCCGGTCCATCAGCACCAGATGGGGCAGCTCGTCATCGCGCTGCGCGGTGCCGTGTCGTGCGAGGTGCCGGGCGCGCTGTGGATGGTGCCGCCGCAGGCGGGCGTATGGATTCCGGGCGGCACGCCGCACAGCAACCACGGCACGGCGAACGCGCTGATCTTCTACCTGTTCGTCGCGCCGGGCGCGGGCGCATTGCCGACCAGGTGCTGCACCCTGGCCATCAGCACCATGCTGAGCGAGATGATCCAGCACCTGGCCGGCCTGGCGCCGACCTACGAGCCCGGCAGCGCCACGGACCGGTTCGCGCATGTGGTGCTCGACCAGCTCGGCGCGATGCCGAACGAGGACTTCTCGCTGCCGATGCCGCAGGATGCGCGGTTGCGCAGGATCTCGCGCGCCATCTCGCTCGACCCTTCGGACCGCCGGACCCTGCAGGACTGGGCCGCCGAGACCGGCACCAGCGAGCGCACCCTG
Source organism: Variovorax endophyticus (assembly GCF_025376855.1). Classification (NCBI taxonomy): domain Bacteria; kingdom Pseudomonadati; phylum Pseudomonadota; class Betaproteobacteria; order Burkholderiales; family Comamonadaceae; genus Variovorax; species Variovorax endophyticus. The sequence goes on along the minus strand of NZ_JAHUTH010000026.1, from coordinate 10,411 downwards.
ACCCGGCTGTGCACGGCGCAGACCGGCCTGAGCTTCGGCCGCTGGCGGCGCCAGCTGCACATGATCGTGGCGCTGCGCGAGCTGTCGGGTGGCGCGACCGTGCAGCAGGTGGCCTATGGCCTGGGGTACGAGTCGCCGTCCGCCTTCATCACGATGTTCAAGAAGGCCTTCGGCAAACCGCCGGCCACCTACATCGCCGAGCGGTTCAAGGTGGGCCCTTGATCCGCGCGCCCTGCCCCGGCAGGCAGAATGCGGCAGGAGCGAGACAACCCACCCATGCAATCGACCGGAACCCTGCGCGGCATCGCCGCGATGCTGCTGGCCTGCGCCTTCTTTGCCTGCATGGACGCGCTGCTCAAGACCCTGGCCGGCCACTATCCGCCCGCGCAGGTGATGGCGCTGCGCGGCCTGACGGCCCTGCCGCTGGTGTGCCTCTACGTCGCCTGGCGCCGCGAGGCCGCCGGCGTCTTCAACCGCCGGCTGCGCTGGCGCCTGCATCTGCTGCGCGCCGTGCTGAACATGGCGATGCTCATGCTCTTCGTCCATGGCCTCAAGACCCTGGGCCTGGCCGAGGCCTACACGCTGACCTTCATCGCGCCGCTGCTGATGGTGCTGATCGCCGTGCCGATGCTGGGTGAGTCGATCCACGCGCGGCACTGGGTCGCCATCGGGCTGGGCTTCGCGGGCGTGGTGATCGCGCTGCGGCCCGAGCAGGGCGCCTTCCTCTCGATGGGCGCGATCGCGATCCTGGTGGCCGCGGTCTGCTATGCGCTGTCGAACATGCTGGGCCGGCTCATCAGCCGCACCGAACCGAGTGCCGCGCTGGTGTTCTGGACCACCGTCGGCATGGCCCTGGGCGGCAGCCTGCTGGCGGCGCCGCAATGGGTGCCGATCCGCGCCGAGCACGCATGGATGCTCGCGGGCCTGGCCCTCAGCGGCTTCCTGGGGCAGCTGGCCATCGCCGAGGCGTTCCGCCACGGCCAGGCCGCCGCCATCGCGCCCTTCGAGTACAGCGCCCTGGCCTGGGCCCTGCTGCTCGACTGGCTGTTCTGGCAGGCCGTGCCCGACGCCTGGACGCTGGGCGGCGGCGCGCTGATCGTCGCGAGCGGCCTCTGGCTGGCGCGCAGCGAGGCGTCGAGGTCGGCCCGGAACAAGCAGCGGCCGGCCGCCCCCGTGACGCGCTCGTCCTCATGAGCGCGCCGGCAGCGCGGCGCCCGAAGCCGCCTGCGCGCGGTGGCCGGCGATCCGGCGCCCGGCCATGTGCGAGCTGAAGATCGCCAGCATGAAGACACCCACGCTCAGCAGGCTCAAGCAGTGGGCGCCGAGCAGATGGATGCCCACGGCGCCGAGGATGCCGGCCGTCGTGACGCCGAGGTAGGTCGCCGCGGTGTTCAGGCCCAGCAGCACCGGCGCGATGGCCGGCGCGACGTTGACGAGCCGGTACTGTTGCGGCCCCTGGATGCCCCAGCCCGTCGCACCCCAGATGGCGACCGCCACCACGGCGGGCCATAGCGAAGCGCTGGTCCAGGGCAGGAAGGCCATGTCCACCGCCTGCGCCACGAGCACCACGAACATGACCGTCGTCGGAGAAGTCCGGTCCAGCACGCGCGCCAGCGCGATGTTGGTGAGCGTTCCGCTCGCGCCCCAGACCACCAGCAGCGCGCCGAACACGAGGGAGTTGACCAGCACGCGATCGAACACCACCGAGAAATAGACGTAGACCAGGAAATTGCCTGCCATGCCCAGGTAGGTGGTGAGCAGGGTCCAGCCGATGCGCGAGTCCTTCAGCGGCGCCAGGCGTGCCACGAGGCCGATCCTCGGCGCCAGCGGCACCTGCTCGAGCAGTACCAGGATGCCCAGGCCCGCCGCCAGCCCCACTGCCGCGACGAAGTACATCGTCCAGCGCCAGTCGCCGAGCCCGCCGAGCACCGTGCCGATCGGCGAGCCCAGCGCCGTGGCCGCCGTCAGGCCCGCGACGATCACGGCGATCGCCTGGCCGCGGCGGTTCGGCTCCACGATGCTCGCGCCCGTCCCGGTCGCGGTCGGCGAGTACATGGCCGCGCCCAGCCCGGCGAACACGCGCGAGGCCAGCGCGAGCGCGAAGGTGGGCGCGAGCGCGGTGGCGAGGTTCGCGAGCACGAAGATGCCCAGGCCCGCCAGCATCAGCCGTTTGCGCGGCACGTTGCCCGCGATGGCGGCAATGGTCGGCGCCAGCAGCGCGTAGGAGATCGCATAGAGCGTCGTCAACTGGCCGGCCACGGCGATGTCGACGTCGAAGGCGTGCGCCAGTTGCGGCAGGATGCCGGCCACCACGAAGGTGTCGGTGCCGAGCGCGAACATGCCGAGCGCCAGCACGAGCAATCGCTTGTCCATGGCTTTTCCTTCAGCGCGCCGCGGCGAAGAGTTGCTGCATCTCTGCGAACGGCTTCGCGCCGGCCGAGAGCGGATCCGAATGGCCGGTCTCGAGGAAGCTCCTGGCGGCGCGCTCGGCCTGTCCCCAGATCCATTGCGGTATGGCCGAGCCCGCGCTGAGGCGCCGTACGCCGAGCCTGGACAGCTCGGCCGCCGCGGGCAGGCCGCCCCAGGCCATCAGGTTCAGCGGCAGCCGCGTGGCGAGGGCGACGTCCTCGATTTCGGTCGGCTCGCGCAGGCCCGGCACGAACAGGCCGTCGGCGCCGGCTTGCGCATACAGCCCCGCGCGCCGGATCGCTTCCTCCACCCGCTGCGAGGGCTCCGCGAGCCCGGCGAGGATCACGTCGGTGCGCGCGTTCACGAACAGGTCGGTGTTCGTGCGGTGCAGGAATGCCTTGATCGCCTCGATCTTGGCCGCCAGGGTCTCCGGCGCGTCGCGCCCGTCCTCGATGTTGATGCCGGTCACCCCGAGGTCGAGCAGCCGCCGCACGAACTCGACGACGGCCTTCGGGTCGTCCGAATAACCGTTCTCGATGTCGACCGACAGCGGCACCGTGAGCACCCGCGCGATGCGGGCGACCGCGCCCACGGCTTCGTCGACCGGCAGTTCCCGGCCATCCGCGCAGCCCAGCGACCAGGCGAGGCCCGCGCTGGTGGTGGCGATGGCCGCGGCGCCGGCGCTCTCGAAGAGCCGTGCCGAGACCGCGTCCCAGGCGTTGGGCAGCACCAGCGGCGTGGCCGCGCGGTGAAGCTGGCGGAAATGCGCGGCCGTGTTCTTCGGCTTGTCGCGGTTCGGATGGGTCATTGCGTGCTCCTGGAGTGGGCCCCTCGCGGGGTGACAGGGGCTCATCTTCGCGATAAACTGCGATGGCGTTAAGGTCAGGTTTCCGTCTTTTTGCGCCATCAAGGAGCTCTCGAATGATTCGTGTCGGCGTGGCGATCTATCCCGGTTTCCAGCTGCTCACTTTGGCGGTCGTCTCGGTGTTCGAGTACGCCAACATGTCGCTGGACGCGCCGCTGTACAGCCACACCCTGCTCTCCGAGCATGGCGGGCCCGTCAGGTCCTCGTGCGGCGTGGAAGTCGGCACGGTGCCGTTCGGCAACGCGCGCTACGACACCGTGCTGGTGGTCGGCGATACGGTCGTGACCGAGGGCTCCCCTGCCCTGCTGGGCTTCCTGCGCAAGTCTGCCCGCCGCGCGAGGCGCCTGGGCGCGGCCTGCACCGGCGCCTTCAATCTCGCGCAGGCCGGGCTGCTCGACGGCAAGCGCGCGACCACCCACTGGGCGCACGTCGTCAAGATGCGGCGCGACCATCCCGAGGTGCTGCTCGAGGAGGACAGCATCTTCGTGCACGACGATGGTGTCTGGACCTCGGCCGGCGCGACCGCCTGCATCGACCTCGGGCTGGCGCTCGTCGAGCAGGACTGCGGCGCCGATGTCGCCAAGCTCGTGGCGAAGCGCATGGTGGTGTATCACCGCCGCACCGGCGGCCAGTCGCAGCATTCCGCGCTGCTCGAGCTGCGCCCGCGCACCGATCGCATCCAGAAGGCGCTCACCTATGCCAAGAGCCATCTGACGAACGAGCTCTCGCTCGAGGAACTCGCCGAGGCCGCGAACCTCAGCCCGCGCCAGTTCGGCCGCGTGTTCAGGGAGGAGACCGGACAGACGCCCGCCAAGGCGATCGAGCGGCTGCGGACCGAGACGGCGCGGCTGATGATCGAGTCGCAGCTGCTGCCGATCGAGACCGTGGCGCGCGACACCGGCTTCGGCGATCCCGACCGCATGCGCCGGGCCTTCCTGCGGGCCTATGGGCAGCCGCCGCAGGTGATCCGCCGGGCCAATCGGTCGGAGGCGCGGCGTGCTTGAGGCCGGCGGCCGGCATGCGCTTCAATCGAAGGTCCGCGCCACGAAGGACGACTTGTTCGTGATCGACCAACGCCCCTCCACCTCGTGCATCACGAAGTGATCGTTGAACAGCTTCTGGCCGATCCGCACCTTCACGGTGGCCGTCGAAAGGCTGTCCGAGATGTGCGTCATCGACAGGATCGCCTCCTCGCGAGGTGCGTCCATCGAGCGGGGGCTCGGCCTGCCATGGATGAGCGCCGCATACTCCGGCGCCGACAGGGTCTGCAACTGGCCGTCCTGGAGCCACTGGACGAGGCAGGACGGATGAAAGACCTGGTGGAAGTCGCGGCTCTTCGGCTCGTGGGCGAGGTTGAAATAGTCGTCGATCAGGGCGGCGACGGCGTGGGTCTGGGTCATTGCTAACTCTCTGCGAGGGATGGAAGCTTCGTATGGTGAAAGCTCCTCCCTCGCCCGGCTACGGCGAATCGGGCATCGCTGCCATTACAGGAAGACATGGATCATGGAAGACCTCGATGGAGGACTCGTCGGCGGCTTGCTGGTGCTGGCCGCGGTCGCCGAATGCAGGAGCTTCAGCGGCGCCGCATCGCGCCTGGGCCGGACGCAGCCCGCGGTGAGCCGCGCCATCCAGCGGCTGGAAGACCGGCTGCGCGCGAAGCTCGTGCATCGCACCAGCCGGCAGGTCGAGGTGACGGATGCGGGGCATGCGCTGCTGGCGAAGGTGCTGCCCCTGCTTCAAGGCATCGAAGAGGCGACGGTCGGCGCGTCGGACCAGACTTCGGTCGTCAACGGAACGCTGCGCGTGGCCTGCGATGCGGTGTTCGCCCGCCTCGTGCTGGCACCGGAACTGGCCGAGTTCCTCAAGCGCCATCCCGCGCTCCGGTTGAAGCTGGAGACGCGCAATGATCTCCCGGACCTGGTCGGCGACGGATTCGACCTCGCCATCCGGTTCGGAGCGCCATCGGTGTCGACGCTGGTCTGCCGCAGGCTCTACAGCCCGCGGATCCTGACCGTGGCCGCGCCCGCCTACCTCGAGCAACGCGGCCGGCCGCGGTCGCCGCAGGACCTGGTCGACGGCGGCCACGAATGCATCCATGCCATCGACCCATCCACCGGCCGGCTCTTCGACTGGGAGTTCTGGCGCGGCGACGAGAAGCTGAAGGTGGCCGTGCGCGGCAGCCTGACGGTCACCGATGCGGGCACCAAGATCGGCGCCTGCCTCGCGGGCTACGGCATTGCGCAGGTGATCGACCTCGGCATCGAGACGCACCTGCGCGCGGGCACGCTGGTGCCGGTGCTGACGGACTGGCCCGACGAGACCTTTCCGCTCTACGTCTACTACCCGGGCCGGGAACACGTGCCGGCCAAGGTCAGGGCGTTCATCGACTTCGTCGTGCGCATGATGCCGGGGGCGCAATCCGGAGAGCACGCGCGCTCGGCCTGATTTGAACGCATGTCCGCCATCTCCTGGTCGAAGCCGAATCCTTGCCCCCCTGCTTCGGGTTCTCGGCCTCGCACCGTGCGGCAGGCGTAGGCGCGTTTCCGTTTCCCGCGACGTCCATGCGCCCTGCGCCGTTCCTGGAGCCGTCGGCGCGCCACGACGAGTTGGCGCGGCGGGCACCTACATGCCGGTCCGGGTCGGCGCGTCACCGTGAGCTCTCGATCAGCCGACCAACCCAACCAGGAGCCACACCATGTCCACCGCATCCATCACCAGCGACGAAGTCCTGTCGATCCTCAACGACCTGCTCGAGAACTCCCGCGATGGCGAGTACGGCTTTCGCGCTTGCGCCGACGAGGTGGAGGACGCCCGGATCAAGCAGGTCTTCGCGAACCGCTCGGCCCAGTGCGCCGCGGCCGCCGCCGAACTGGCGACGCTGATCCGCTCGCTCGGCGGCGAAGCCGACAAGGGCGGCAGCGTCAGCGGCGCGCTGCACCGCGGCTGGGTCCATGTGAAGGGCACGCTGGGTGCGGACAGCGCCTTGTCGATGCTCGAGGAGTGCGAACGCGGCGAGGACTCGGCCGTTGCGCGCTACCGCAAGGCGCTGAAGAACGACCTGCCCGCCGAAGTGCTCGCCGTCGTGCAGCGGCAGGCCGATGGCGCCCAGCGCAACCACGACCAGATCCGCGACCTGCGCGACCAGTACAAGGCCAGGAAGGGCTGAGCATGACCACGCGCAAACCCATGTCGCCCGTGAACATCGAGCAGAACCGCGAGGTCGGCATCGACACGCCGCTGGACGGCAGCCGCATGGGCCGCGAGGCCGACAAGCCCTCGGGCGACCCGGGCGAGCGCGGGCACGATGCGCCGGCGCCCGATGCCGAGCGCGCGAGGCGGCCCGCGGACACCGGGCGCAACGGCGAGAAGGCCTAGACATTCCACAGGAGGTCCCATGGCAGACGATCCCAAGAAGACCACGCTCGATCGCAAGCTCATCGCGCTGCACGAACCCCACGAAGTCCGGTCATGGACCGAGAGCCTGGGCTGCACCGAGACGCAACTGCGCGACGCGGTGAAAGCCGTCGGCAATTCGGCCGAAGAGGTGCGCCAGTACCTGGCCGAGAAACTGAAATGAGCCGGCTTCGGCGAATCGCCGTATTCGTCGAGGAAGTCGGGGCGGGAAACTACCACTGGGTGCTGCACGAGCAAGGCGGCGACGCCAGCGAATGGATCGAGTTGTCCGCCAGCCCGATGGCCTACGACCTGTGGCTCGACGCCTTCGAGGACGGATGCGCCGAACTCGTGCGGATGGTGCCCGACGAGCGCGCCGGGCCTCGCGCCGCCGGCGAGGACGAGGATGCGCCGCCAGTCGGCTAGCGTGCGCATCGGGACGCACGGGACCGACCGCTAGAATCGTCCGCAACACGAACCACATGACGCGTCGGCTCTCGGCGCCGGTGTCATGGAAGATGTTCAGGGAGAAAGGCACCGCCGCCACCAACCGATCGGGACACGCATTCAATTGACGCGAGGAAGCGACGCCGAGATCGTCTTGCATGCATTGTTCCTTCGCGGGCTCGACGGCGACGCCGGGGCCTATGGCGATTTCCTCCATCGGATGGCCAGCCATCTGCGCGCCTTCATCGGCAGGCGGCTGTCGGGCTGGCCGGACGACGTCGAGGACCTGGTGCAGGAATGCCTGCTCGCGATCCACAACCAGCGGCACACGTTCCAGCGGGCGGAGCCCGTCACGGCCTGGGCCGCTGCCATCGCGCGCTACAAGCTGGTCGATCTGCTGCGCGCGAAGTCGGGACGGGAAATGCGCCATGTCGCCATCGACGACGTCGAGATCTTCGCGGCCTCGCAGACCGAGGCACACGAGGCGAAACGCGACGTGCTGGAGTTGCTGGAGACGCTGCCGGAGCGCTACCGCCTGCCGATCCTGCACGTGAAGCTCGAGGGACTGTCCGTCGCCGAAACCGCGCAACGCCTCGGCATTTCCGAATCGGCCGTGAAGGTCAACACGCATCGGGGGCTCAAGATGCTTGCCGACAGGATCAGGGAGAACGGCTCATGAAAACCGCCGACTTCGTCGTGCTGCTGGCCACCGGCGAGCCGCCCGTGCGGCCCCATGCCACGACACGCAGGCTGGCCATGGCCCTGGCGGCCGGACTCGCGGTGTCGTTCGCGATCGTGGGCCTGGGCTATCGCTTCAGGCCGGACCTGGCGCAGGCCGTGTTCTGGCCGATGTTCTGGATCAAGCTGGCGGTGCTGCTGACCATCGGCGCGGCCGGCCTGCTGCTGACGCATCGTCTCGCGCGCCCCGGCGCGAAACCGGGGGCCGCGTGGCTCGGGCTCGCGCTGCCGCTCGCCGCGATCTGGTTGCTGGCCCTCGTGTCGCTCGTGCAGGCGCCGCCGCAAGCGCGCCTGCCGCTGGTCCTCGGCGAGACCTGGCGCAGCTGCATCTTCAACATCCTGCTGGTCTCGGCGCCCCTGCTCGCCGCGGGCCTGAGCGCGCTGCGCACCCTGGCGCCCACGCGGCCCGCGATGGCCGGCGCCGCCGTCGGCGCGCTGGCGGGAGGCCTGGGCGCTTCCGTCTATGCCCTGCACTGCCCCGAGCTCGCCGCGCCGTTCCTCGCCATCTGGTACGTCGCCGGCGTGGCCGCGACCGTCGGCGTCGGCGCGCTGCTGGGGCCGCGGCTGCTGCGCTGGTAGACGCCGCGAGGGCGCCGGCCGCGGCGGATGCGTGTAAGTACCGTGCCGGCGCGCGCGCGGATGCGGCGAACATCCGCGGGAACCCGGCCTCACCTGGAGACCCCCTGAGCTTCCAACACCCGCCATTGAATTTCGACGCGCGCGTCTACGGCCCGCAGCGCATCGCCGCCGTCGTCGCCACGCTGGCCGAGGATGGCGTGGCGCCGGCACTGACGCTCGCGGACAGCGGCATCGACGAGGACGCCCTGCGCGCGTCGGCCACGCGCGTGTCCTACGGGCAGGTGGTGGCCGTGTTCCGCAATGCCGTGCGGCTCGCGACCGATCCCGCGACCGCGTTGCGCGCCGGCGCGCGCATGCACATCACCTCCTACGGCATGTACGGCTACGGACTGCTGAGCAGTCCCACGCGCGCGGCCCTCGTCGAGTTCTCGCTGAAGTACAACCGGGTGATGGGGCCGGTGGCCGGCGCGGTCGCCTACGAGCGCGATGGCGACGTTGCCAACTACACCTTCGAGGTGATGCTCTCCACCGACCCCGAGGATGCGCTGTACCGCTTCGCGCTGGAGTTCGCCCTCGCCGCGCACCTGCGCCTGGGGCGCGATCTTCTCGGGCCCGACTTCATGCTGTGGGGCCTGCGGGCGCGCTATGCCGAGCCGCCGCACGTGGCGCTGTACCGCGACCTGTTCGACGGGCCGCTGCGCTTCGGCGAGGACAGCGACCGGCTGCAGGTCGCGGCGCCCTGGATCGACCGCTCGTCGCGACTGCCCGACGCGGTCACGCACGCGATGGTCACGCAGATGTGCCAGCAGGTGCTGGCCGAACTTCCGCAGGGCGATGGCACGGGCGCGCTGATCCGGCGCACGCTGATCGAGCAGATGCCGTGGCGCTTTCCCACCATCGATTCGATGGCGCGGCAGCTGGCGATGCATCCGCGCGCGCTGCGGCGCAGGCTCGAGGCCGAAGGCACCTCCTACCGCGACCTCCTCGCGGCCGTGCGCAGGGGGCTGGCCATCGAGTACCTGCGCAAGACCCGCATGACCACCGAGGACATCGCGAGCCGCCTGGGCTACAGCGATGCGGCCAACTTCCGCCATGCCTTCGTCCGCTGGACCGGCAGCAGCCCGACCAGCTTCCGCCCGCGCTGAGCCTCTCGCGCCGGGCGCCGCGGTGGCCCGAAGTCACCCCTGCCGCTGTCCATTCGCACCTTTTGTCGCCGCGGCGCGGTCTCTAAGCTCGACGCGTCCGCGCGCACCGTTGCGCGCGCCACGCAGCGAACGGAGACGGCATGGGCTTGGCGAGACTGAAGGATCCGCGGGGATGGGGCGCGTCGGTCGCGGATGGTGCGCGGGACCCGGAATGGCGGCTGGCCGAGCGGCCCGGCGAGCGCGATCTCTTCGTGCGCGGGCTCGGCGGCGACGCGTCCGCCTACCGCGAATTCCTTCGAGGCACGGCCCATGCGCTGCGCGGCTTCATCGGCAGGCATGCGGGATCCGACCCCGACGAGGTGGAGGCGCTGGTGCAGGAATGCCTGCTGGCGATCCATGCCCGGCGCCACACCTGGCAGGACGGCCAGCCCGTTGCGCCGTGGGTCGAGGCCATCGCGCGCTACAAGATCAGGACAGGTCGACCGGCGGCCGCCGAAGCCGGTCCAGATAGGCCGTGATCCCGAAGATGGCGTCGATCCAGGCCTCGGTCGCGCTGTCGTGCACCGTCTGGTCGGTGAGGACCGGCACGAAGGCCAGCAGGTCGTCGGGCGTGTCCACCGCGCGCAGCAGCGAGTAGTGCCACCGCCCCGGTTCGAGTTCGTTCACCGTGATTGCCATGTTGTCCATGTCGTCCTCGCTGCAAGAAGCGGCGCGGCGGACTCCATGCACGCCTGGCGCCTCGATGGGCCGATCGCTCAATCGATCTTGACCTGGAACAGCACCGTGCCCGTGCCACCCGGCGCGACCGAGCCCGCGAAGGTCCATCCGATGGGCC
>NZ_JAHUTH010000025.1:96382-137617 GCF_025376855.1 Variovorax endophyticus | reverse complement strand
CGTGCATGCGGGCGGCAGCTGGGAGACCGTGGGCGTGCGCCCCGACCTCAGTGCCTGGAGCAAGTCGATCGCCAACGGCTACGCGCTCGCGGCCGTGACCGGTGTCGATGCGCTGCGCGAAGCGGCGACGCGCATCTACACCACGGGCTCGTTCTGGTCGGGCGGCGTGGCGATGGCCGCGGGCCTGGCGACGATCGAGGTGGCCGATGCGCAGGACGTGGTGGGCCATGTGCAGGCCATGGGCCAGCGTTTCCGCGACGGCATCGCCGCGCAGGCCGCGAGCCATGGCGTGCCGGTGCGCCAGACGGGCCCGGCGGCGCTGCCGCTGATCCTGTTCGACGAGGACCCGGGCTTCGACAAGGGGGCGGTGTTCACGGTCGAGGCGCTGCGCCGCGGCGTCTACCTGCATCCCAGGCACAACATGTTCCTGTCGCTGGCACACACCGTGCAAGACATCGATCGGGCCCTGCAGGCCACCGACGCGGCCTTCGCCGCCGTCGCAGCGCGCTTCGGCCGGCGCTGACGTCCCCATCTCCCGCACGCACGAAGAGGAATCCGCAGCATGGCATCCACGGCAACCCAACCGCCCGTTGCGGGCTCCGAACGCGTCGGCGGTGCCGGCATCGAGATCCGCGGCCTCGCCAAGCGCTTCGGCGCGGTGCGCGCGGTCGACGATGTGTCGCTGAGCGTGCAACCCGGCGAATTCCTCGCGCTGCTCGGGCCCAGTGGCTCGGGCAAGACCTCGATCCTCATGAGCATCGCGGGCTTCGAGCTGCCCGATGCCGGCAGCATCGCCATCGACGGCCGCGACGTCACCTACCTGCCCGCGAGCCAGCGCAACCTCGGCATGGTGTTCCAGAAGTACACGCTGTTCCCGCATCTCTCGGTGCTCGACAACGTGGCCTTCGGCCTCAAGATGCGCGGCGTGGCGCGCGCCGAGCGGCACCGCCTGGCCGAGCAGGCGCTGGCCACGGTGCGACTCGAAGGCTACGGCAAGCGCATGCCGGCGCAGCTCTCGGGCGGCCAGCAGCAGCGCGTGGCGCTGGCGCGCGCCATCGTCTACAAGCCGAAGGTGCTGCTGATGGACGAGCCGCTGAGCGCGCTCGACAAGAACCTGCGCGAGGAGATGCAGCTCGAGATCAAGCGGCTGCAGTCGCAGCTCGGCATCACGGTGGTCTTCGTCACGCACGACCAGGGCGAGGCGCTGACCATGGCCGACCGCGTGGCGATCCTCAACCAGGGCCGCATCCAGCAGCTCGACGCGCCCAAGGCGCTGTACGAGCGGCCGCGCACGCGCTTCGTCGCGGGCTTCATCGGCGAGACCAACTTCATGCCGGCCGAGATCGGCCCGCTGCGCACCCAGGGCGCGCTGGTGCAACTGCCCGGCGGCGCGAGCCCGCGCGAGGTGCGCACCGATGCGCTGGTGGGCCGCGTCGCCGCCGGCGGCCGCGCGGTGGCCGCGCTGCGCCCCGAGCAGATCGTGATCGGCAGCCCCGAGGATCCGGCCGCGCTGCGCGCCACCGTGAGCGGCGTGATCTACAGCGGCTCCACCGTGCTGTGCATCGCGCAACTGTCCGACGGCACCGAGCTGCGCGCACGGCTGCCCGACCCGAGCCGCGTCGCGCTCGCGGCCGGCGACCGCGTCGGCTTGCTGTGGCCGGCCGATGCGCTGCGCATCTATGGCGAAGAGGTGGCCGCGGCATGAGCACGGCGACATCGCCCTCGGCGTTCTCGCGCCTGTGGCTCGGCGGCCGGCAGCTCAGTGTGGCGGCCTCGGCCGTGCTGCTCGCGCCCTTCTTCGCGCTGCTGCTGCTGGTGTTCCTCTATCCGCTGCTGAGCCTGCTGTCGCTCAGCGTGCTCGAGCCGCATCCCACGCTCGCGAACTACGCGCGCGTGTTCGACAACCCGGTCTACGTGCGCGTGATGCTGCGCACCGGCTGGATCAGCCTGCTGACGACCGTGCTGGCGCTGGTGCTGGGCTTTCCGATCGCCTACATGATGACGCGCGTGAAGGGCGCGGTGGCCGCGCTGCTCACGGCCTGCGTGCTGCTGCCGCTGTGGTCCAGCGTGCTGGTGCGCACGGCGGCCTGGATCGTGCTGCTGCGCCGCGACGGCATCGTCAACAACGCGCTGCAGTGGCTGGGCCTCACGGGCGAGCCCGTGAAGCTGCTCTACACCGAGGGCGCGGTGGTGCTCGCGATGGCGCACGTGCTGCTGCCTTTCCTGATCCTGCCGATCTACTCGGCGCTCAAGAACATCCCCGACGACTACATGCGCGCGGCCGCCATGCTCGGCGCCAACCGACGGCGCGCCTTCTTCGAGGTGCTGCTGCCGATGAGCCGCGCGGGCGTGTGGAGCGGCTGCCTGATGGTCTTCCTCTCGGCGCTGGGCTTCTTCGTCACGCCGGCGCTGGTCGGCAGCCCGCAGGAGCTGATGATCGCCACGCTGGTCTCGCAGCAGGTGCGCGAGATGCTCGACTGGCCCTTCGCGGCCGCGCTGATCGGCGTGCTGATGGTGGTGGTGGCCACGCTGACCATGGTCTTCAACAAGGCCGTGAGCTTCAACCGGCTGATCGGAGGCGGCGCATGAGCAAGAACGAGAACTCCGTGCGCCACCGCGCGCCCTTCGACCTCGGCGCCTTCTCGCTGCGCGCCTACGTCTGGCTGGTGGTGCTGTTCATCATGGTGCCCACGCTGATCATCGTGCCGATGTCCTTCAGCCCGGCCGACTTCCTGGAGTTCCCGCCCAGCGGCTTCACGCTGCACTGGTACCAGGAGTTCTTCGGCGATCCGCAGTGGCAGAAGGCGGCGTTGCTGAGCCTGCAGGTGGCCGCGCTGACCATGGTCTGCTCGGTGGTCATCGGCACCATGGTGTCGTACGCCATCGTGCGCGGCACCGATCGCTTCCGCTCGGCCACGCAGCTGATGGTGATCGGCCCGGTGATCGCGCCGCACATCGCGGTGGCGGTGGCCTGCTACCTGTTCTACCAGCGCCTGGGCGTGGTCGGTTCGCTGGCCGGCTTCGTGGCGGCGCACACGGTGCTGGCGCTGCCCTTCGTGGTGTTCACGGTCTCGGCCGCGCTGTCGCGCGTCGACCCCGACCTCGAATCGGCCGCCATGAGCTGCGGCGCGAGCCGCGCGCGCGCCTTCTTCCATGTGACCCTGCCGCTGATCGTGCCGGGCCTGCTGAGCGGCGCGCTGTTCGCCTTCATCATTTCCTTCGACGAGCCCGTGGTCTCGTTCTTCGTCTCGAGCGTGCGCCAGCGCACGCTGCCGCGGCGCATGTTCGAGGACATCGAGCAGAACCTCACGCCCGTGATCCCGGCCATCGCCACCCTGCTCACGCTGTTGTCGATCGCGGTGCTGATCGCCGTGGCGCTGCTGCGCGTGCTCGAGCGCCGGCGCCGCGCCGAATGAGCGCCCCTCTTTTTTCCTGGTCCTCACTCACAAGGAGTTCGCGATGATGAAATGTCTGGCTCGAAGCAAGGGTGCCGCCCTCGCGCTGCTCGCCTGCGCGGCGTTCACCGGTGCCTCGGCGCAGGGGCTCGAGAAGGAGCTCGTGATCGCCACCACCGGCGGCCTGATGGAGAAGACGCTGGTGCAGTACTTCTACACCCCGTTCTCCAAGGCCAAGGGCGTGGAGGTGGTGCCCGCCGCGATCGAGGTGCCCGACCAGTGGGCCAAGGTGCAGGCCATGTCGCGCAGCGGCGGCATGGAGTTCGACATCGTGACCGCCACCCCGCCCGACCTGGTGCAGAAGAAGGAACTGCTGCAGGCCATCGACTGCAGCAAGCTGCCCAACGTCACCGCCAACGGCGTGAAGGGCGCCTGCACCACCTACGGCGTGATGCGCACCGTGGGCGGCATGCAGATCGGCTACAGCACCGAGGCCTTCAAGGGCGCCAACGTGCCCAAGACCTGGGCCGACTTCTGGGACACGGCCAAGTTCCCCGGCCCGCGCGGCCTGCCAGATACCGGTGACCGCGAATGGTGGGTGCCGGTGGCGGCGCTGCTGGCCGACGGCGTCGCGCCCGACAAGCTGTTCCCGCTCGACCTCGACCGCGCCTACAAGAAGCTCGACAAGCTGCGCCCCAACGTCGCCGTCTGGTGGAAGAGCGGCGACCAGCTGCAGCAGATCATGCGCAACAAGGAAGTGGTCATGAGCATGGGCTACTCGGGCCGCCTGATCTCGCTGATGAACGCCAAGGTGCCGATCGCCGTGTCGTGGGACGGCGCCGTGCGCGACGTCGGCTACATGTCGATCCCCAAGGGCGCGCCGCATCCGAAGGCGGCCATGGCGTACCTCGACTTCTTCTATGCCTCGGCACCCGAGCAGCACGTGAACTTCGTCAATGCCGTGAACTACGACACCGGCAACGGCAAGACCGCGAGCCTGTTCCCGCCCGAGCGCCGCGCCATGCTCGCGACCTCGGCCGAGAACTTCGACAAGCTGATCGTGGCCGACTACGAGTGGATCGGCAATAACCGCCAGATGCTGCGCGACCGCTGGATCGCCTGGCTGGGACGCTGATCCCGATCGCGTGAGTGCCGCTCGCGGGGCCACGGCAGGGCCACAATACGCCGCCGCGCGATTCCCGGCACACACGCAATCAAGGAGAGAGAAGCCCATGGCAACCCCGGTCATCAACGTGGTCGAACGCACCAATCTGGCGAGCCAGATCTACGAGCACCTGCGCGAGCAGCTGATGTCGGCCACCTTCCAGCCGGGCCAGCGCCTGAAGATCCGCGAGCTGGCCAAGACCATGGGCACCAGCGAGACGCCGGTGCGCGAAGCCCTGATCCAGCTCGTGCGCGACCGCGCGCTCGAGATGAAGGAGGGCTACTTCATCCGCGTGCGCCAGCTCACGCTGGCCGAGTACCTCGAGCTGCGCGACATCCGCCTCGCGCTCGAGCCGCTGGCGGCCGAGCGTGCCGTGCCCCTGCTCGACAACGCCACCATCAAGCAGCTCACCGAGAGCCACCGGCTGCTGGTGCGCGCGGAGAAGACCAAGGACTACCGCGCCGCGCTGCAGCACAACTTCGACTTCCACTTCGGCATCTACCGCCATTCGGGCATGCCGCAGCTCACCGAGCTGCTGGACCGCATCTGGGTGCAGGTGGGGCCGATGATGAACTTCCTCTATCCCCACGGCCACCCGACCTACGACACCGAGCACCAGCACGTGAACGTGCTGCGCGGGCTGCAGCAGCGCGACACCGCGATGGTGCGCCACGCCATCGAGCAGGACCTGATCGAGGGCGGCCGCGACTTCGTGCGCGTGCTCGGGGAGATCGATGCCAATCCCGCGCGCGCCGAAGAACTGCTCGCGCTGCGCAACCAGCCGCCACCGACCGGCAGAAAGCCTCCCACCCCATGATGGACCACACCAGCGACCCGAACGCGGCGCGCTACGTACTCGACCCCCAGCGCACCGACCTCGCGCGCGAATTCCGCGGCTGCATCCGCGGCCCGCACAGCGAGGAACTGAAGAAGCTCCTGCATCGCATGCGCTGGGGCGCCTTCCCCGGCCGCTATCTGCTGGTGATGGTCGAGCCGGGCCGCCGCTGGGCGCTGGCGCAGATGCCCGACGAGCGCGGCCAGAAGGTCAAGGTGTTCCACGACGTGGTGTTCGAGTCGCTCGACGACGCCGAGTGGCATGTGTTCGGCCTGCGCTGGAAGGCGCTGACCGGCACCGAGCTGAAGCTGGATTGAAGAAGAACACCGCGAGACGACCATGAGTGCCCCCATCGACACCAATGCCTTCGTCGGCTACCCCGACACCCTCAGCGTGCGCGCCGGCGAACGCATCCGATTCCACCTCAGCAGCGAAGCGAAGCAGCAGGCCGACGTGAAGTTCGTGCGCGTGCGCTGCGCCGACGCCGACGCCACCGGCCCCGGCATCAAGTACCGCGAGCTCGCATCGCCGATCGACGGCGTGCACGCGGTCGCGTTCCACGAGGCGCCCTGCGGCTCCTTCATGTCGGTGCCGGCCGATGCGCGCCTCGCGCCCGAGGGTGCGTTCTCGTTCGGCTGCTACGTCTGGCCGACCCGGCTGCTGGCCACGCCGCAGACCGTGCTCGCGCGCTGGGGCGAGGACAGCGGCCGCGGCTGGGCGCTGCAGCTGTCGCGCGAGGGCCTGAGCCTGCGCGTGGGCGGTGCCGATGGCGCGATCGAGCTGAAGACCGATGCGCCGCTCGAGCAGCGCCGCTGGTACTGGGTGCAGGGCGCGCTCGATGCGACGACCGGCGAGATGGTGCTGTCGCAATGCCGGCTGGCCGATGGCGCGCTGCCCGAGCAGCGCCGCGAGGCCCGCGCGACGAAGCCCGGCGGCTGGCGCCTCGACTCGCAAGGCCCGCTGACCGTGGCCGCGCATGCGCTGTCGGCCACCGGCGGCCGCTGCGGCGCGCACTACGACGGCAAGATCGAGGCACCGCGCATCGCCGAAGGCTTGCTGGGCGTGGATGCACTGCGCCGCTGCGACGACCTCGCGCGCCCGGGCCTGGCCGATGCCGCGCTGATCGCCTGCTGGGACTTCTCGCACGGCATCGACACGCTCGAGGTGCTCGACCGCTCGCCCAACCGCCTCGACGGCCGGCTGCACCAGCTGCCCTGCCGCGGCATGACCGGCGTGCACTGGACCGGCGACGTGCACGACTGGCGGCTGGCGCCGCGCGAGTACGGCGCGATCCATTTCCACAGCGACGACATCTACGACTGCGGCTGGCCCGCGACGCTCGAGCTCGACGTGCCGGCCGACTGGAAGTCGGGCTTCCATGCGCTGCGCCTGCGGCCCGTGGACGGCAGCGCGGCCGAGACCTTCATCACCTTCTTCGTGACGCCCGCGGCCGATGCGAAGCGCGCGCCGCTCGCGGTGCTGGCCGCGAGCATGACCTACATGGCCTACGCCAACAGCGCGCTGCGGCTGCATGCGGTGCACTTCGAGGTGCTGACCGAGCGCCTCCTGATGCTGACCGGCGACGACATCTACCTGCAGGAGCATCCCGAGGTCGGCCAGTCGACCTACGACCACCACATCGACGGCAGCGGCCGCGCCTACAGCTCGTGGCTGCGCCCGGTGCTCAACATGCGGCCGCGCTCGCAGCCCGGCAACCTCGCGATCGACAGCCACTTCCTCGACTGGCTCGAGGAGAAGGGCATCGACTACGACGTGGTGACCGACGTCGAGCTCGACCGCCAGGGCGCGGGCGCGCTCGCGGGCTACCGCGTGCTGGCGACGCTGTCGCATCCCGAGTACTACAGCGAGGCGATGATGAACGGCATCATGGCCTTCCAGAACGCGGGCGGGCGCCACCTCGCGCTCGGCGCCAACGGCTTCTACTGGCGCTGCGCCTTCCATCCGAAGGCGCCGGCCGCGGTCGAGGTGCGGCGCGGCATGGCCGGCACGCGGACCTGGGAATCGCAGCCCGGCGAGGTGCACCTGGCCGGTACCGGCGAGCCCGGCGCGCTGTGGCGCCACAGCGGCTTCGCGCCGCAGAAGCTGATCGGCGTGGGCTTCTCGGCCATGGTCTACGACCACGCGGGCTACTACCTGCTGACGCCCGATGCGGCCGACGCGCGCGTGGCCTTCGCGGTCGAGGGCATCGCGCAGGGCGAGCGCATCGGCGACTACGGCGTGCGCATCGGCGGCGCGGTCGGCATCGAGATCGACCGCTTCGACGTCGGCCTCGGTTCGCCGCCGCATGCCGTGATGCTCGCGACCTCGCACGGCCTGGGCCCGGGCGCGCTGCCCACGCCCGAGGAGTACCGCACCACGGTGCACGGCCTCGACGGCGAGCAGAACGCGCTGGTGCGCGCCGACATGGTGTTCTTCGAGACCGCGAAGGGCGGCGCGGTGTTCTCCACCGGCTCGATCTCCTATGTGCTCTCGCTGAGCCACAACGGCTACGACAACAACGTGAGCCGCATCACCGGCAACGTGCTGCGGCGCTTCCTCGATCCGGCCCCGTTCGAGCTGCCTGCCTGAGCCTCGCCATGACCGAGATGCGCATCACCGGCCGCACCGGCATCATGCTGATGCTGGCCGATCCCGTGGCCCACGTGGTGGGCTCGCTGCGGCTCAACGACCGCTTCGCGGCCGAGGGCCTCGACATCGCGGTGTCGCCGCTGCACGTGGCGCCCGCCGACCTCGCGACCGTGGTCGACGCGCTGCGCCGCATGCGCAACGTGCTCGGCTTCGGCGTGACCATCCCGCACAAGATCGCGGTGCTGCCGCTGCTCGACGCGACCACGCCGCGCGCGGCGCGCATCGGCGCTGTCAACTTCGTGCGGCGCGACGCCGAGGGCCGGCTCACGGGCGACAACCTCGATGGCCGCGGCTTCGTCGACGGGCTCGCGGGGCAGGGCATCGCGCTGCGCGGGCGCCGCGTGCTGCAGCTCGGCGCGGGTGGCGCGGGGCGCGCGGTGGCCTTCGGCATCGCCGAGGCGGGCGCGCGCGAACTGGTGATCCACAACCGCACGAGCGAGCGGGCCGAGGCGCTGGCGGCCGACGTGGCCGCCGCGTACCCGGGCTGCAGCGCACGCGCGGGCACGAACGATCCGAGCGGCTTCGACCTCGTGGTCAACACCACCTCGATGGGCATGCACGAGGGCGATGCGCTGCCGCTCGACGCGGCGCACCTGGAGGCAGGCACCGACGTGGCCGAGATCATCATGACGCCCGCGATCACGCCGCTGCTGGCCGCGGCGCGCTCGCGCGGCTGCCGCGTCTCGCTGGGCACCTCGATGCTCGATGCGCAGTACGTGCTGGTGAAGGAACTGCTCGCGATCGGTGCGCCGGCGGCCTGAAAGAGCCTGCTGCGGCGGGCGCGGGCCTTGCAAGGGACAAGGGAAAACGAGCAGCGATCGGCCACCCGGTGTCAGGATGGCTGAACGATCGTATGTTATTTTTCCCTTCGTCCTGTCCACCGGAATCCCGCGCCGAGGAACCGCCATGCGCTACGCCCCCAACCACAAGGAAGAGACCCGCGAGAAGCTGCTCGAGAGCAGCCGAGCGATCGCCAAGAAGGGGGGCTTCAGCAGCACCGGCGTCGATGCGCTGATGTCGGCCATCGGCCTCACGGGCGGCGCCTTCTACAGCCACTTCGGTTCCAAGGGCGAGCTGTTCGCGGCGCTGATCGAGCGCGAGATGGAAAACAGCGCCGAGATGCTCGCGGGCACGCCCGACTCGCCGCCCGACCACGTGGCGCGCTGCCTCAAGGGCTACCTCAGCAGCGCGCATGCCCTGCACCCCGAGACCGGCTGCGCGCTGCCCGCGCTGGGCGCCGAGATCGCGCGCTCCGACCCGGCCGTGCGCGCGGCGGTCGAGCGCGGCCTGAAGAAGCTGCACAAGGCCTGGAGCCAGCGCCTGGCGGGCGACGACGATGCGGCCTGGGCCGTGATGGCGCAGTGCGTGGGCGCGCTGCTGATGGCGCGCGTGGTCGAGAACGACCGCACGCGCCAGGACATCCTGAACTCGACCCGCCGCGACATCGAGCGCAACCACCTGGACTGAACCGCGCCGCGCGCATGCGCCGCATGCACCGCCGGAATGCTGTCGCGCGCTCGATTGACAGCCCGATGCCTCTCCTTTACCGTGCTTTGGTCCACGAGCGTTCAATCAAGGAGACGACATGAGCCAGGGCAATGCGGGCGCCGGTGTGGCGCTGATCATCGGCGCCGGCGATTCCACCGGCGGGGCGATCGCGAGGCGCTTCGCGGCCGGCGGCTACACCGCCTGCGTGACGCGGCGCGACGCGCAGAAGCTGCAGCCGCTGGTCGAGAGCATCGAGGCGGCCGGCGGCAAGGCCGTGGCCTTCGGCTCCGATGCGCGCAAGGAGGAGGAGGTGATCGCGCTGTTCGAGCAGGTCGAGCGCGAGGTCGGGCCGGTCGAGGTGCTGGTGTTCAACATCGGCGCCAACGTGCCCTCGAGCATCCTCGAGGAGACCGCGCGCAAGTACTTCAAGATCTGGGAGATGGCCTGCTTCGGCGGTTTCCTCAACGGCCGTGAAGCGGCCAGGCGCATGGTGGAGCGCGGCCGCGGCACGATCATCTTCACGGGCGCCACCGCGGCCCTGCGCGGTGCCGCCAACTTCGCGGCCTTCGCGGGCGCCAAGCATGCGCTGCGCGCGCTGGCCCAGAGCATGGCGCGCGAGCTGGGGCCGCGCAACATCCACGTGGCGCACGTGGTGGTCGACGGCGCGATCGACACCGAGTTCATCCGCACCAGCTTCCCCGAGCGCTACGCGCTGAAGTCGGAGGACGGCATCCTGAACCCCGAGCACATCGCCGAGAACTACTGGCACCTGCACGCGCAGCCGCGCGACGCCTGGACCTTCGAGCTCGACCTGCGTCCGTACATGGAACGCTGGTGAGCGACCGCGCCCCGTTTCCCGTCCTCTTCCTCCACCCTCATCGACCATGAAAACTCGCATCACCGAACTCTTCGGCATCCGCCATCCGATCATCCAGGGCGGCATGCACTACGTGGGCTTCGCGGAACTCGCGGCCGCGGTGTCGAATGCCGGCGGCCTCGGCATCATCACCGGGCTCACGCAGAAGACGCCCGAGCTGCTGGCGCGCGAGATCGCGCGCTGCCGCGAGATGACCGACCAGCCGATCGGCGTGAACCTCACCTTCCTGCCGACCTTCTCCAAGCCGCCCTATC
This sequence comes from Variovorax endophyticus, assembly GCF_025376855.1. Lineage (NCBI taxonomy): Bacteria > Pseudomonadati > Pseudomonadota > Betaproteobacteria > Burkholderiales > Comamonadaceae > Variovorax > Variovorax endophyticus. The sequence continues at coordinate 126,954 of NZ_JAHUTH010000025.1, read as the reverse complement.
CCGAGTACATCGCCGCGCTCATCGAGGGCGGCGTGCGCATCGTCGAGACCGCGGGCCGCAGCCCCGAGGAACACATGCCGGCGCTCAAGGCGGCCGGCGTGAAGGTGATCCACAAGTGCACCTCGGTGCGCCATGCACTGAAGGCCGAGCGCATCGGCTGCGACGCGGTCAGCGTCGACGGCTTCGAGTGCGGCGGCCATCCGGGCGAGGACGACGTGCCCAACATGATCCTGCTGCCGCGCGCGGCCGACGAGCTGCGCATTCCCTTCGTCGCCTCGGGCGGCATGGCCGACGGCCGCAGCCTCGTGGCCGCGCTCGCGCTCGGCGCCGAGGGCATGAACATGGGCACGCGCTTCATCGCCACGCAGGAGGCGCCGGTGCACGAGAACGTGAAGCGCGCGATCGTCGCGGCCAGCGAGCTCGACACGCGGCTGGTGATGCGCGGCCTGCGCAACACCGAGCGCGTGCTCAACAACAAGGGCGTGGAGGAACTGCTGGCGATCGAGCGCGCGAAGGGCGCCGAGCTGCAGATCTCGGACATCCATGACCAGGTGGCGGGCATCTATCCGCGCGTGATGATCGAGGGCGACGTGGACGCGGGCGCCTTCAGCTGCGGCATGGTGGCGGGCCTGATCCACGACGTGCCGACCGTGCGGGAACTGGTCGACCGCATCATGGCCGAGGCCCATGGGCTGATCGCGGCGCGGCTCGCGGGAATGCTCGAGACGGCCTGAGAACCACGGCAGCGGCACCGGATGTCCGGAACCGGCCGGACCCGGTGCGCCGGCTTGCGGTATTTTCGAGGGCCGCATTCGCCATGACCCTCGAGCTCTTCCCCGCCACCGACGAACCGTTTCGCGCACCCGAGCCGCTGGGCCCCGGCGCCTGCGTGCTGCGCGGCTTCGCGCTGCCGTTCGCGAGCGAGCTGCTGGCCGCGCTGCCGCGCATCGAGGGCGTGTCGCCGTTCCGGCACCTGGTCACGCCCGGCGGCTACACCATGTCGGTGGCGATGACGAACTGCGGGCCGCTGGGCTGGGTCAGCGATCGCAGCGGCTACCGCTACGACGCGATCGATCCGTTGTCGCAAAAGCCCTGGCCCGCCATGCCCGCCGCGTTCGCGCGGCTCGCGCGCGAGGCGGCCGAGACGGCGGGCTTCGCGGGCTTCGCGCCCGATGCCTGCCTGGTCAACCGCTACCAGCCCGGCACGCGGCTCTCGCTGCACCAGGACCGCGACGAGCGCGACCATGGCGCGCCGATCGTCTCGGTGTCGCTGGGCATGCCGGCGGTGTTCCAGTTCGGCGGGCTCGCGCGCGGCGACGCGGTCGAGCGCGTGCCGCTCGCGCATGGCGACGTGGTGGTGTGGGGCGGTCCCGACCGGCTGCGCTTCCATGGCGTGCTGCCGCTCAAGGACAAGCCGCATCCGCTGCTGGGCAGCGTGCGCATCAACCTGACCTTCCGCAAGGCCGGCTGAGCCGCGCGCTCAGCGCAGCGTGACTTCGAGGCCGTCGAAGGGCGCGTCGAACTCGCTGCGCCAGACCTGGCCGGGCTCGATCGGCCAGGCGTCGGTCCAGGTGCCGGTGGTGACCACCTCGCCCGGCTGCAGCGCGGGCGCGCCGGGGCAGGCCTGCAGCTCGTGCAGGAAGTGCAAGAGCGCATGCAGCGGGCCGTCGAGCACGTTGGCGCCCGTGCCTTCCTCGATCGGCGTGCCGTCGCGCGACAGGCGCAGGCGCGTGCGCGCGAGCAGCGCGTCGAGCGCCGCGCCGTCGCTCGCGAACTCGCGCGGCGGCCGTTGCCGTCCGACCAGCAGGCGCGCATGCAGCGCGCCATCGGCCACGGTGTCGGCGGCGCCGAACTTCCAGCCTTCGCAGTGCGACTGCACGATCTCGAAGCCCGGCGCGATCCACTCGACGCAGGCGAACAATTGCTCGAGCGTGGCGCCTTGCGGCGGCGTGGCGGCGATGCCGAACACGACCTCGGGCTCGATGCGCGGCTGCACGGTGCCCGCGAGGTCGACGCCGCCCCGGCCGTCGCACAGCGTCAGCGTGGTGTTCCACACCGGGCCCCAGATCGGCGCGAACACCCCGTAGCGTTGCCAGATGGTGCGGTTGGTGAAGCCGACCTTGTAGCCCACGGGCCGTTCGCCGCGCGCGAGCCGCAGGGCGCGCAGCGCGAGCGCGTCGGCGTAGGCGGCGGGCAGGCCGGCGGCAGTGCGGTCGGGGCGATCGGCGGGCCACAGCGTGGCGCGGTCGTAGTGGTCGAGCACGTCCTGGGGAGTCATCGGGCCAGTCTACAAAGGGATGGCGGGCCGTGTATCGGCAGTTACACGGTGCCGTCGTGAACTCGGGGCGATACTGCGGGTCACAGGCCGCTGTCGTCCGTTTCGCCGTCCCCCGATGTTCATTCCTTCCTTCTCTTCACCCGTGGCGCGCCTGCTCGGCGCCGGTGCCCTCTGTCTCGCGAGCCTCGCCGCGCAGGCGCAAGCGCTGCCACCCGGCGTGCGGCTCGGCATGTCGGCCGACGAATTGCGCGCCGCGCTGCCCTCGGCCGAGCGCGTGGCGCGGCCGCAGCGGCTCGCTGGCGGCCTGCTGGGCAGCTGGCATGGCGCGCCCCAGGCGCTGGCGGGGCTGGTGTTCGAGCCGACCTTCTTCTTCGCCGATGCGCAGCTGCGGCGCGTGGAGTACGCGGCCTCGGCGCAAGGCCTGCCCGATGGCGGCGGCGCGGCCTTCGCCGAACTGCTGCAGTGGGGGCGCGGTGCCTTCGGTGCCGAGCTCGCGGCCAACGATCCGGGCAGCGCCTATGCGGCCTGGAGCAGCGGCGAGATGGATGTCTACGTGCAGCGTGTCGGCGACCCGCGCCGCGCCAGCGTTCGCCTGGTCTACAAGCAGCGCCAGCTGCGCGACGGCAGCGAGCTGTGAAGCCGTGAGTTGGCGGCCTCAGGCCGTCTTGAGCATCCCGCGTTCCTCGATGAAGCGCACCACCTCGGCCACGCCGGTCAGGGTCTTGAGGTTGGTCATCACGTAGGGCTTCTGGCGGCGCATGCGCTGCGTGTCCTGCTCCATCACGTCGAGGTTGGCGCCCACGTAGGGCGCGAGGTCGGTCTTGTTGATGACGAACAGGTCGCTCTTGGTGATGCCGGGGCCGCCCTTGCGCGGGATCTTCTCGCCCGCGGCCACGTCGATGACGTAGATCGTGAGGTCCGAGAGCTCGGGGCTGAAGGTGGCCGCGAGGTTGTCGCCGCCCGATTCGACGAACACCACGTCGGCATCGGGAAAGTCCTCGAGCATGCGGTCGATGGCCTCGAGGTTGATCGAGGCATCCTCGCGGATCGCGGTGTGCGGGCAGCCGCCGGTCTCCACGCCCATGATGCGTTCGGCCGGCAGCGCGCCGGCCACGGTCAGCAGGCGCTGGTCTTCCTTGGTATAGATGTCGTTGGTGATCGCGACCAGGTCGTAGCTGTCGCGCATCGACTTGCAGAGCATCTCCAGCAGCGTGGTCTTGCCCGAGCCGACGGGGCCGCCGATGCCCACGCGCAGCGGCGGCAGCTTCTTGGTGCGGTGGGGGATATGGTGCAGGGCGGAGGTCATGGTGGGTGCGTGAAGGGAAAAATCTAGCTGCGGAAGAGCCGCGAGTACTGGGTTTCGTGCCGCGCCGACAGCACGGCCAAGAGCGGCGCGAAGGCCTGCCGATCGTCGTCGGACAGCTGCATCGCATGGTTCACGGCCGCGGGAATCTCCTGCGCGAGCCGCCCGAGGATGCGCTGTCCCGCGCTCTGCCCGAGCGGCACGGCCTTGACCGCGGCCGCGACCATGTTCTCGGCCCAGCCGAAGGCAAAGGCCAGGCAGCCGTCGTGCACCGAAGCACCCGAGCGGTGGGCCGCGAACGCGAAGGCCACGGGATAGCTCGCGGGCAGGCCGGCGAAGACCTCGGCCGTGTCGGCATGGTGCAGCCTGAGCCATTCGACGAAGGAGCGGCCCATCTGTTCGGTCTGCAGGAAGAACTCGGCCGATTCGCGGGTCTGCAGCACCCAGTCGTTGAGCGTGCGGATGCGCTGCGCGTCATCGGCGCGCCAGGCTGCGATGGCTTGCGCGACCAAGGCGAGGTCGCCGCGCGCGAAGCTCAGGTGCAACTGGTCGGACAGCCATTCGGCGGCACTGGCCTCGGCGTCGACGCCGGCCCACTCGACCGCGGCCTCGACGCCTTCGGAGTACGAGAAACCGCCGACCGGGAGGGCGGGGGAGGCTAGCCAGATGAGCTGGAGGAGGCTTTGGGGTTCTGGCATGTCAGTGGGGTGTCGACTTGCCGCATGGCGTGCTGCTGTTCGGGGCGCGTGCACAGGACAGCGGGTACTTCCCTCCGCGAATGTCCCCCGGCCTTCGGCCTCCTCCTTGATTTCGCTGCGGGAAGCACCCACTGCCCTGTGCACGAGAGGCGCAGCGGTGGTGCGGGCTGCTCAACAACGATTGCGTCCAGGCGCACGTCGATGGGGTACTCCCCGCAGCGAAATAAAGGAGGAGCCGAAGGCGGGGGACATTCGCGGAGGGGAGTACCCCATCGGCGTGCGCCCGCCCCCACCGAAACAAGCAGCCTCGAATCGAACAGCCAGTTCCCATTTCAGTGAGAGTGCCCATGGTGACCATGGTCATGCTCATCGAGCAACTCCGGCGCCAGCACCAGCGGCTTCGGCCCCGAGGAATGCGAATGACCATGCGAGTGATCATGGTCATGGCTGTGCCCGCCCCCATGCGAATGCTCGTGCGACCCATAGGCCCCGCCCTCGGGTTCGAAGGCCTCCTCGACCGCCACCACGATCAGGTGCATCGACCGCAGCATGTCGGCCAGCACATGGTCGGGTTCGATCTTCAGGTGGTCGGGCTTGAGCTCGATCGGCACATGACGGTTGCCCAGGTGGTAGGCCGCGCGCGTCAGGTCGAAGGGCGTGCCGTGGGCCGTGCAGTGCGTGATGCGCAGCACCGGCTGTGGCGCCGCGATCACGCGCACCAGCGAACCGTCTTCCGCCACCAGCACGTCGCCGCCGCGCACGGCCGTGCCGCGTGGCAGGAACACGCCGATCTGCCGGCCTTGCGAATCGGTGGCGTCGAAACGGCTTTTCTGGCGCACGTCCCAGTCGAGTTCGATGGTGGCGGCGCGCTTGAGCAGCACGGGCGCGAGGCCGCGGCCCTGGGGCATGAGTTTGTTGGCGGTGAGCATGGTGCGGTGGGACGCGTGGCGCGTCTGAAGACAGGAACGATGGTTTCAAGGATACGCAGCCTGTCAAGCCGGCGTGCCGCGCCGGATTTTCGGGCCTTGTCTCAGAACAGGAAGTAGCGCTGCGCCATCGGCAGCAGCTTTGCCGGTTCGCAGGTCAGCAACTGCCCGTCCGCGCGCACCGCGTAGGTCTGCGCATCGATCTCCATCTTCGGCGCGTAGCCGTTGTGGATCAGGTCCTTCTTGCGCACGTTGCGGATGTTCTTCACCGCCGCCAGGTTCTTCGCCAGCCCGTAGCGCTCCTTGATGCCCGCGGCCAGGCCGGCCTGCGAGACGAAGGTCAGCGAGCCCTTCGCGAGCGAGCCGCCATAGGCGCCGAACATCGGGCGGTAGTGCACCGGCTGCGGCGTCGGGATCGAGGCGTTGGGGTCGCCCATCGCGGCCATCGCGATGCTGCCGCCCTTGATGATGGTGAAGGGCTTCACGCCGAAGAAGGCCGGCTTCCACACCACGATGTCGGCCCACTTGCCGACCTCGATCGAACCCACCTCGTGCGCGATGCCGTGCGCGATCGCGGGATTGATCGTGTACTTGGCCACGTAGCGCTTGGCGCGGAAGTTGTCGTTGCGCGCGCTGTCCTCGGGCAGCGTGCCGCGCTGCAGCTTCATCTTGTGCGCGGTCTGCCAGCAGCGCAGCACCACCTCGCCCACGCGGCCCATGGCCTGGCTGTCGGAGCTGAACATGCTGATCGCGCCGAGGTCGTGCAGCACGTCCTCGGCGGCGATGGTTTCCTTGCGGATGCGCGACTCGGCGAAGGCCAGGTCCTCGGCGATGCCGGCGTCGAGGTGGTGGCACACCATGAGCATGTCGACGTGCTCGTCGAGCGTGTTCACGGTGTAGGGCATGGTGGGGTTGGTCGACGAGGGCAGGAAGTTCGCCTCGCCCACCACGCGCAGGATGTCGGGCGCATGGCCGCCGCCCGCGCCCTCGGTGTGGAAGGCGCAGATCGCGCGGCCGCCCACGGCCGCGATCGTGTTCTCGACGAAGCCCGATTCGTTGAGCGTGTCGCTGTGGATCGCCACCTGCGTGTCGGTGGCATCGGCCACGTCGAGGCAGTTGCTGATCGCCGAGGGCGTGGTGCCCCAGTCCTCGTGCAGCTTGAGGCCGATCACGCCGGCCTCGATCTGCTCGTGCAGCGCGCCGGGCAGGCTGGCGTTGCCCTTGCCCAGGAAGCCGAGGTTCATCGGGAACGCGTCGGCCGCCTGCAGCATGCGCTCGATGTGCCAGGGCCCGGGCGTGGAGGTGGTCGCGAAGGTGCCGGTGGCGGGGCCGGTGCCGCCGCCCAGCATGGTGGTCACGCCCGAGGCCAGCGCCTCCTCGATCTGCTGCGGGCAGATGAAGTGGATGTGGCTGTCGATGCCGCCGGCGGTGACGATGTTGCCCTCGCAGCTGATGATCTCGGTGCCCGGGCCGATCACGATATCGACACCCGGTTGCACGTCGGGATTGCCGGCCTTGCCGATGGCGGCGATGCGGCCGTCCTTCAGGCCGATGTCGGCCTTGACGATGCCCCAGTGGTCGAGGATCAGCGCGTTGGTGAGCACCGTGTCGACGGCGCCCTGCGCGCGCGTGCGCTGCGACTGCGCCATGCCGTCGCGGATCGTCTTGCCGCCGCCGAACTTGACCTCCTCGCCGTAGCCGCCGGCGCGCAGCGTGTAGTCGGCCTCGACCTCGATCAGCAGCTCGGTGTCGGCCAGCCGCACGCGGTCGCCCACCGTGGGGCCGAAGATTTCTGCGTAGGCGCGCCTGCCTATGGTTGCCATGTCGTTCCTTGTCTTGCGGGAGAGGCCGCGGGCCGGTTCTCGGCGGGGCCGGTGAAATTCAGCAGGTCGCGCATCGAGGCGACCGCCAGCGCCATGAACGCGAGGGCGCACAGGCGGTGCGTCACGCCGGCCCAGCGCGATGCCGAGCGGGCGAAGAGCCTGGCGACGAGGCCCGCGCAGAGGAAGCACCAGAGCACGGAGGCCGCCATGAAGCCGGTGAAGAAGACGGCGTAGTGGGCGGTGGTCGGTCGGTCCATGCCGAGGCCGGCCATGGCGCTGCCGAGCGCGGCCCAGTAGGCCAGGTTCTGGGGATTGGTGGCGGAGAGAATCACGCCCGAGCGCAGCGCCCGCCTCGCGGGCACGGCCCGCGCGCGCTCGATGCCGGCATCGCGCTTCGCCGCGCGCCAGCTGTCGACCGCGAGCCAGGCGAGATAGAGCACGCCGGCGATGCCCAGCGGCCAGCGCAGGGCATCGATCTGCATCAGCGCGCCCGCGCCGGCCAGGCCCAGCACGGCCCACAGCGCGTCGCCGACCAGCGAGCCCACCTGGACGGCGAAGGCCGGACGGAAACCGCCCTGCAGTCCCTGGCGCACGGTTTCCGCGAACACGGCCCCCGGCGCGGCGTTGAACACCAGGCCCAGCAGAAAGGCGGAGAGCGCGAGTGACAGCATGCTGGCGCCCGCTCAGAGCTTGCCCTGAACCAGTCCGCGGAAGCCGTAGACGATGCGGTCGCCCGAGAAATCGACCAGCTCGACCGTGCGCTGCTGCCCCGGCTCGAAGCGCACCGCGGCGCCCGAGGCGATGTTCAGGCGCATGCCGCGCGCGGCCTCGCGGTCGAAGCCGAGGGCGCCGTTGGTTTCGGCGAAGTGGTAGTGCGAGCCGACCTGGATCGGCCGGTCGGCCGTGTTCTGCACCACCAGCGTGAGGGTGCGGCGGCCCGGGTTGAGCGTGTGGTCGCCGTCGTCGGTGAGGATTTCGCCGGGGATCATGGACCGGTGCCTCGCCTCAGATGGCCTGCGCCAGCAGCGTGGCGCCGAGGCCGACCACCGCGGCGCCCGCGATGCGCGGCAGCCAGGCGTTGGCATGGCGCAGCGCCCAGCCCAGCGCGATGCCGGCGGCATGCAGCAGCACGGTTGCGCCGACCATGCCGGCGAGGGTGAGGGCGGCGTCGTGCTCGCCCGCGAGCTCGTGGCCGTGCGCCACGCCGTGGAAGACCGCGAACAGGCCGACCACCGCCATCGCCACGCCGGCCGGCAGGTGCACGCGCGCGGCCACGAGCAGACCCAGCACCAGCAGCGAGGCCGCGATCATCGGTTCGACGGCCGGCAGCTGCAGCCCGGCCAGGCCGACCAGCGCGCCCGCCAGCAGCATGCCGGCGAAGGCCAGCGGCGCCCACAGCAGGTCGGGCCAGGCGCGGCGCGCCGACAGCGCGCTCCAGACGCCCACCGCGACCATCGCCGCGAGGTGGTCGGCGCCGGTCAGCGGATGCATGAAGCCGGCCACGAGGCCGTGGTGCAGGCCGCCGTCGACGCCGGTGTGGGCGCTGGCCGCCAGGGGCAGCAGGGTGGCGGCGAGCAGGGCGAGGGTCCTGGAGGAGATGGTGGATGGGCGCATGAGGGCTTGTCCTTGTTCGTTCTGGGTGTGCGGTCGTTCAGACGATGGGCTGGTGCACCGTCACGAGCTTGGTGCCGTCGGGGAAGGTGGCCTCGACCTGGATGTCGGGAATCATCTCGGCGATGCCGTCCATCACGTCGGCGCGGGTCAGCACGTTGCGGCCCTCGCTCATGAGCTCGGCCACGCTCTTGCCGTCGCGCGCGCCTTCCATGACGGCGGCCGAGATCAGGGCGATGGCTTCGGGGTAGTTGAGCTTGAGGCCGCGGGCCTTGCGGCGTTCGGCGAGCAGTGCCGCGGTGAAGATCAGCAGCTTGTCTTTTTCGCGCGGAGTCAGTTCCATGGAGACGGCATCGGGTGGCGGGAGGAGGCGGCCATTATGGGCAGAGCAGGGCTGTTGCAACAGTCGTGCCCTGTTCGCCGAATGCCGTATGGCACCGGGTCCGCGGGGCGCGGGTGGCACGAAAGATGCACCGAAACGGTGTGAACCCTGGCCCGCCCACCGCCGTCCCCCCCACAGAGTCCGACGACGCGCCGCAGCGCATCGTCAAGGTGCGGCGCGACTACAACAGCTGGGTCGCGAGCGAAACCCTCGAGGACTACGCGCTGCGCTACACGCCGCAGCGCTTTCGCAAATGGTCCGAATGGCGGGTCGCCAACACGGCCTTCGGCGCGGCCTCGTTCCTGATCCTGGAGGCGGTGGGCGCCACGCTGCTGGTGCAGTACGGCTTCGCCAACGCCTTCTGGGCCATCCTGGCCACGGGGCTGATCATCTTCCTCGCGGGCCTGCCGATCAGCGTGTACGCGGCGCGCTACGGCGTCGACATGGACCTGCTCACGCGCGGCGCCGGCTTCGGCTACATCGGCTCCACGCTGACCTCGCTGATCTACGCGAGCTTCACCTTCATCTTCTTCGCGCTCGAGGCGGCCGTGATGGCCTACGCGCTCGAGCTGGCGCTGGGCATCCCGCCGGTCTGGGGCTACCTGGTCTGTGCGCTGGTGGTGATCCCGCTGGTCACGCACGGGGTGTCGGCGATCAGCCGGCTGCAGCTGTGGACGCAGCCGCTGTGGCTGCTGATGCTGGTCGTGCCCTTCGGCTATGTGCTGGTGCGCGATCCTGGTGCGTTCGCGGGCATCACGCACTACAACGGCGCCAAGGGTGGTGCGCAAGGATTCAACTTGCACCTGTTCGGTGCCGCCCTCACGGTGGGCATCGCGCTCATCACGCAGATGGGCGAGCAGGCCGACTACCTGCGCTTCATGCCCGCGCGCACCGCGGCCAGCCGCGGCCGCTGGTGGGCCGGGGTGCTGGCCGGCGGGCCGGGCTGGGTGGTGCTGGGCGTGGTCAAGATGCTGGGCGGCGCCGCGCTGGCCTACCTCGCGATCACCCACATGGTGCCGGTGGAGCGCGCGGTCGACCCGAACCAGATGTACCTCGCGGCCTACGAGTACGTGTTCCCCAACTATGGCTGGGCGGTGGCGGCCACCGCGCTGTTCGTGGTGATCTCGCAGCTCAAGATCAACGTCACCAACGCCTACGCGGGCTCGCTGGCCTGGAGCAACTTCTTCTCGCGCGTGGCCCACAGCCATCCGGGGCGCGTGGTGTGGGTGGTGTTCAACGCGCTGATCGCCTTCATGCTGATGGAGATGAACGTGTTCGAGGCGCTGGGCGACGTGCTCGGGCTGTTCGCCAACATCGCCATCGCCTGGATGATGGCCGTGGTGGCCGACCTGGTCATCAACAAGCCGCTGGGCCTCTCGCCGCCGGGCATCGAGTTCAAGCGCGCCCACCTGTGGGACATCAATCCGGTGGGCGTGGGCGCGATGGCGCTGGCCTCGCTGCTGTCGATCACCGCGCACCTGGGTGTGTTCGGGCCGCTGGCGCAGGCCTTCTCGGCGCTGATCGCGCTCGGCACGGCGCTCGTCGCCTCGCCGCTGCTGGCCTGGGCCACGGGCGGGCGCTACTACCTGGCGCGCGGCTCGGTCGAGGGCGCCGCGGTGGCGGCCGGCCGGCCGGTGCAGTGGGCGCGGGTGGAATCCGAAGGCGCCTACCGCCGCCTCGCGGTGCAGCGCTGCGTGATCTGCGAGCGCGAGTACGAAGGCCCCGACATGGCCCACTGCCCGGCCTACCAGGGCGCGATCTGCTCGCTGTGCTGCACGCTCGACGCGCGCTGCGGCGACCTCTGCAAGCCGCACGCGAGCCTGTCGGCGCAGTGGTCGGCGGTGCTGCGCTGGCTGCTGCCGCGGCGCAGCTGGCGCTACCTCGACACCGGCCTGGGCCACTTCCTGCTGCTGATGCTGATCATCGTGCCGCTGCTGGCGGTGGTGTTCGGCGTGCTCTACCAGCAGGAGCTGCGCGCGCTCGGCGAGCGCGCGCTCGAGCTGGCCGCGCAGAGCGAGGTGGCGCAGGCGCTCGCGGCCGCGCAGCAGGCCTCGCTGCGCTCGGGCTTCCTCAAGGCCTACATGGCGCTGCTGGTGATCGCGGGCATCGTGGCCTGGTGGCTGGTGCTGGCGCACCAGAGCCGCAAGGTGGCGCAGGAGGAATCGAACCGCCAGACCCACCTGCTGGTGCGCGAGATCGAGCTGCACCGCGAGACCGACCGCGCGCTGCAGTCGGCCACGCGCACCGCCGAGGAGGCGCGCGAGGTGGCCGAGCAGGCCAAGCTCGCGGCCGAGCAGGCCCGGCGCGCCGCCGACCAGGCCAACCAGGCCAAGAGCCGCTACATCAGCGCCATCAGCCACGAACTGCGCACGCCGCTCAACAGCATCCTCGGCTATGCGCAGCTGATGGGCGAAGACCACTCCGTGCCGCCGCACCGCCAGCAGGCGGTGGCGGTCATCAAGCGCGGCGGCGAGCACCTGCTGTCGCTGATCGAGGGCACCCTGGCGATCGCCCACATCGAGGCCGGCAAGCTCACGCTGCATGCGCGGCCGATGCGCTTCGCCGACACCCTGCGCGAGCTGGCCGACATGTTCGAGCTGCAGGCGGCCGAGAAGGGCCTGGCCTTCCGCTTCGAGGCCGCGGGCACGCTGCCCGAGGTGGTGCGCGCCGACGAGAAGCGGGTCTGCCAGATCCTCATCAACCTGCTGGGCAACGCGATCAAGTTCACGGCCGCCGGCCAGGTCACGCTGCGCCTCGCCTATGCGCGCGAATTCGCCGCGGTGGAGATCGAGGACACCGGCCCGGGCATGACGGCGGCCGAGATCGAGCGCATCTTCGAGCCCTTCGCGCGCGGCGATTCGGCCGGCGTCGCGGCCGCGCCGGGCGCGGGGCTGGGCCTCACCATCGCCAAGATGCTGACCGACCTGATGGGCGGCGAGATGAAGGTCAGCAGCACGCCGGGCGTGGGCTCGCTGTTCTGCGTGCGGCTGTTCCTGCCGCGCGTGCACGAGGCGGTGGCCGGTGCCGGCCGGCCGCAGCCTGTGCAGCGCGCGCGGCGCGGCTACGAGGGTGCGCGCCGCCGGCTGCTGGTGGTCGACAACGAGGAAGCCGATCGCGAGCTGCTGGGCCATGTGCTGGCGCCGCTGGGCTTCGAGCTGCGCAGCGCGGCCAGCGGCCACGATGCGCTCGACCTGATCGCCGCCGGTTACCGGCCCGACGCCATGTTCGTCGACCTCGCGATGCCCGGCATCGACGGCTGGGAGACCATCCGCCGCGCGCGCCGGCTCGGGCTGGCCGAGGCCGCGGTGGCGATCGTCTCGGCCAACGCCTTCGACAAGGGGCTCGACAACGACGTGGAGATCGCGCCCGAGGATTTCTTCGTGAAGCCGGTGCGCCACACCGAGCTGCTCGACTGGCTCGAGCGCCGGCTCGGCCTGCACTGGACCGAAGCGGCCGCGGCGAGCGCGCCGGCGCCGGTGCAGCCGGTGCTGCGCCCGCCCTCGCGCGAGCGGCTGCGCGCGCTCGACGAGGCCGTGAGCCTCGGCTACTTCCGCGGCATCATGAACCAGCTCGACGCCATCGACCGCGAGCAGCCCGAGTGCGCCGCCTGGACCGAGGCGCAGCGCGTGCTGGCGCGGCAGTTCCAGTTCGAGGCCATGGGCCGCGCGCTGGCCGAGGCGGCCCATGCGGGATGACAAACAGATGAATACACCGGTCCCCCCTGTCGAACCCGTGCCGCTCGCGCAGTCGCTGCGCGACAAGAGCGCCAACAGCGACCTGGTGCTGATCGTGGACGACGTGCCCGACAACCTCGCGGTGCTGCACGACGCGCTCGACGAATCGGGCTACACGGTGCTGATTGCCACCAACGGCGAGCAGGCCTTGCAGCGCGCCGCGCAGGCGCGGCCCGACATCGTGCTGCTCGACGCGATGATGCCGGGCATCGACGGCTTCGAGGTCGCGCGTCGGCTCAAGGCCGACGGGATGACGTCGCACATCCCGATCGTCTTCATGACCGGCCTGACCGAGACCGAGCACCTGGTGGCCGCGCTCGAGGCCGGCGGCGTGGACTACGTGACCAAGCCGATCAAGCCCAAGGAGGTGCTGGCGCGCATGAACGTGCACCTGCAGGGCGCCCGGCGCGCGCGCCAGGTGGCGCGCCAGGCCGGCCAGGCGCGCAACGCGCTCGACGCCTTCGGCTACGCCAGCATCACGGTGCGGCTGCCCGAGGGCCGGCTGATCTGGCAGACGGCGCTGGCGCGCGACCTGCTGCAGCGCTACTGCGAGACGCGCGCGCCCGAGACCCCGGCCGCCGTGCTCGACTGGCTGCGCAGCCATGCGCCGGCGGCGCGCCAGCGCGGCGTGGAGCCGCCGGCGCTGTCGATCGCGCAGGGCGCCAGCAGCCTCACGCTGCGGCTGCACCAGCAGACCGGGCACGACGACGACGGCGACGAGTGGATGATCATCATGCGCGAGGTGTCCGACACCGCCGTGATCGAGGCCATGAGCCTGAGCCTCAAGCTCACGGCGCGCGAGGCCGAGGTGCTCTACTGGGTGGTCAAGGGCAAGACCAACAAGGACATCGGCGAGATCCTCGGCAGCAGCCCGGCCACGGCGAAGAAGCACCTCGAGCGCGTCTACGTGAAGCTCGGCGTGGAGACGCGCACGGCCGCGGCCGGCGTGGCGATCAAGCGCATCCGCGAGCTGCAGCCGCAGTTCGAGATCTAGCGTTCCAGCGTTCGGGCGGCGGCGTCACGCCGCCGACTTTCCGCCTGCCTAGAATCGCGCGCCGGTTCACCGGAACGCCCGCGATGAAGAACAAGGAACACGCCACCAGAGGGATGCGCATCGGATGGCTGCTGGCCGCCTGCGGCCTGTGGGCCGGCGCGGGCGCGCACGCGGCCGGCCATTTCGACATCGACGATGCCGCCACCCTCGATCCGGGCCAGTGCCAGTACGAGACCTGGTGGGGCCGCACCGGCCCCGAGCCGGTCATCGGCTTCCACCTGGGCCCGGCCTGCCGCATCGGTCCCGTGGAGCTGGGCTTCAACCTCGACCGGCTGTCGACGCTGGGCGTGCGCACGGTCACCGGCGGGCCGCAGATCAAGTGGAATTTCTTCGGCCCGGCGCCCGATGCCACCTGGAGCGCCGCGATCTCGGCCGGCACGGTGTCGGATTTCCGCACCGGCGGCCGCACGGGCGGGCAGCTCGTGGTGCCGGTCAGCTGGCGCCCTACGCCGGAGCTGCAGATCCACGCCAACCTCGGCGCCGACTGGGCGCCCGGCACCGGCCAGCGCACGGCGCGCGGCGGGCTGGCCTGCGAGTGGGCGCTCAACGACACGCTGTCGCTGATCGCCGAGCGCAGCCGGGTCTCGCGGCTGTGGACCTCGCGCGTGGGGGCGCGGGTCAACCTCACGCCGCTGATCAGCCTCGACCTCAGCGCCTCACGCACCGGGCCACAGGGCGTGCGCGGGGTCGTGATCGGCCTGAACCACGAGTTCAGCTGGAAGTGAGGTTGCGCCGCGCCCGGTGCGCGGCTGCCTTCGCGCGGTTGCCGCACGAGGCCATGCTGCACCAGCGGCGCGAGTGGGTCTTGGTGCGGTCCAGGAACATCAGCGTGCAGGCGTGGCCTTCGCAGGCGCGCACCCATTCGAAACCCTCGTCGCACAGCAGCGCGGCCATGGCCCGCGCGATCGGCTGCAGCAGCTGATCGGGCGTCGAGAAGGGCTCGACGCGGCGCAGCCGCAGGCCGCCGCCCTCGGGGTCGGCCGCGACCTCCACATGGCTGCTGTCCTGCGCGAGCAGGCGGTTCAGGGCCCCGAGCTCGGCCGCCGCCTCCGTGTCGAGCGGCCGGCCCGCATGGCGTTCGGCGAAGTGCCGGAAACCGTCGCGCAGTTCGCGCGCGCGTTGCGCCACCGCATCGAGCGCGGCCGCGCCGCCCTTGGCGGCCCGCAGCCGCTCGGCATCGGCCGGCGCGATCAGCTTCGCCGCCAGCAGCCATTGCAGCAGTGCCGCGCCATCGGCCAGCCATTCGACGCGCACGCCGTCGGGCGTGGCAGTGCTGTTGACGAAATCGAGCGCGAGATGGTCGCCGACGAAGGGCGCGGGCATGGGGGCGGCGGTGGTGGTCATGGCGAAACTCCTGGCGCGATGATAACCGTCAAAAAATAGATTGACAGGTTACTCAACCATGAATAACCTTTAAAAACGTCGTTAGCAGGTTATTCAAGCCCGGGAGTCCCCGGGCGCCGCCATCGGCTTGCAGGAGTCTTCCCCATGGTTCGTTTCCACACCGTCGCCGTCGGCGCGCACAAGGTCTTCTATCGCGAGGCTGGCGATCCCTCGCGGCCCACCTTGCTGCTGCTGCACGGCTTCCCGAGCTCGTCGCACATGTTCCGCAACCTGATTCCGCTGCTGGCGGACCGCTTCCACATCGTCGCGCCCGACCTGCCGGGCTTCGGCTTCACCGAGTCGCCCGCGCGGCCGGCCTTCGCCTACAGCTTCGACAACCTCGCCAAGGTGATCGAAGGCTTCACCGACGCGCTCGGGCTGCATCGCTACGCGCTCTACGTGTTCGACTACGGCGCGCCCGTGGGCTTCCGGCTCGCGCTGTCGCGGCCCGAGCGGGTGAGCGCGATCGTGTCGCAGAACGGCAATGCCTACGAGCAGGGCCTGAGCGAGGGCTGGGGCGTGCTGCGCACCTATTGGCGCGAGCCGAACGCGGCCAACCGCGAGGCCGTGCGCGCGGCCCAGCTCACGCACGAGGCCACGCGCTGGCAGTACGTGCACGGCACGCCCGATCCGCTGCAGGTGGCGCCCGAGGCCTGGGAGCTCGACTGGGCGCTGATGCAGCGGCCCGACAACATCGAGATCCAGCTCGACCTGTTCCTCGACTACGCGAACAACGTGGCGCTGTATCCGAAGTTCCACGACTACTTCCGCAGCCACCGTCCGCCCTTCCTCGCGGTCTGGGGCCGCAACGATCCCTTCTTCCTGCCGCCGGGCGCCGAGGCCTTCAAGACCGACAACCCGAACGCGCAGGTGCGCTTCCTCGACACCGGCCACTTCGCGCTCGAGACGCATGCGGCGGAGATCGGCGCGGCGATCGGCGATTTCCTCGGCCGGCTGCCGGCCGAGGGCTGAAGGCTCAGCGCAGGTAGCGTTGCATGCGCTTCTCGTCGTCGGCCAGTTGCTGGCGCATCACCGAGAGGAAGTCGCGCGCGGTCGACGACAGCACCTTGCCGGCCGGCAGCGCGAGGATGCAGGCGAAGGAGATGTCGACCGACAGCTTGCGCGCCACCAGGCCGCGCTCGGCATAGTCGAGCGCGGTGATCGGATTGACCAGGCCTACGCCGAGCCCGCGCAGCGCCATCTCGCAGACGCTGGCGGCGTAGGGCGTCTGCACCACCATGCGCAGCGCCAGGCTCTTCTGCGCCAGCGCGGCCTCGAGCCGGCGGTGCGAGGGGTCCTCGGGGTTGAGCGCGAGGAAGGGCGCCTCCACCAGCTGCTCGGGCTCGATGCTCCTGAAGCGCGCGAGCGCATGGCCCTGCGGCATCACGACCACGCCCGGGAAATGCGCGAAGGTCGAATGCTCGAGGCCCTCGAGCGAGAGCTCGTCGGCCATCAGGCCGAAGTCGGAGATGCCCATCGAGACCCGGTCGCGCACGTCCTTGGAACTCAGCACCTGCAGCGACACCTGCGGCCAGGCGCTCGCGCCGCGGTGTGCCTTGAAGCGCTCGAGCGCGCGCGGCATGAAGCCCAGCCCGAAGGCCGGGTAGCAGCTGAGCTCGAGCTGGTTGGTGCCGAAGTCGCGCAGGCTGCGCACCCGGTGCTCGATCGCGTCCATGCCGATGAACACGCGCTCCACCTCCACCCACAGCGCACGCGCCTCGGGTGTGGGCACCAGCCGCCCGCCGGTGCGCTGGAACAGCTGCATGCCCGCCTGCGTCTCGAGCCGCTTGAGCGACTGGCTGATCGCCGGTTGCGTCACATGCAGCAGCGCCGCGGCCTTGCGCGTGGAACTGCTGCGCATCAGCGCCCGGAAAGTCTCGATCTCCGCAAATCGCATCGATAAGTTCCGTTATCGGTTGAGTATTTTGGGCATTCTGATTTTATTTCCGAACGCATAAGATTCGGCCCGCCATGACACTCCAAGCGCTCGACATCTTGCCCGCCGACCTTTCCTCCGACGCCGCGGACGAGGCCCTCGCGGCCGATGCCGCGCGGCCGTTGCGCAACCCGCAACTGCGCGGCCTCCAGTGCCTGCGCTGCGAGACGCTCTATCCGGTGACCTCGCTCAACGAAGGCTGCCCGGCCTGCCGCAGCATGGGCATGCACATCGGCCTGCGGGCCAGCTACCTGCCGGGCACCGACGCCGGCCTCCCGATGCCCTACCTGCCGGGCTTCACGCTCGGCGAAGGCAGCACGCCGCTGCGCGAACTGCCCGAACTGGCGCAGCGCCTCGGCGTGGCGCGGCTGGCGCTCAAGGACGAATCGGTCAACCCGACCGGCTCGCACAAGGACCGCATGACCGCCGTCGGCGTGGCGCAGGCGCTGGAAGCCGGCGCCCACACGCTGGTGCTGGCCTCCTCGGGCAATGCCGCGGTCTCGGCGGCCCACTATGCCTGGGCCGCGGGCCTGTCCTGCGAGGTCGCGGGCTACGAGGGCCTGCCGGCGGCCTACGCGCGCCAGCTCGACGCGCTCGGCGCGCGGCGCTACGCCTTCTCCGACAACGCGGGCCGCTGGGCCTTCGTGCGCGAGCGCGCGCAGCACCCGGGCTACTTCGCGCTCACCAACTACCGGCTGCCCGCGCTGGGCAGCGCGCCGCTCGCGATCGAGGGCTACAAACCGATCGCGGCCGAATGCCTGGCCGAGGGTGGCCTGCCCGACCACATCGTGGTGCCGACCGCGCGCGGCGACCTGGCCTGGGGCATCTACGCGGGCTTTCGCGACCTGCTGGCGGCCGGGCGCATCGCGCGGCTGCCGCGGCTGTGGCTGGTGGAGCCGTTCCCGCGGCTGTCGCGCGTGCTCGCGGGCGGCGCCGTCAACGGCAGCTACCCGGGCCACACGGCGCAGTTCTCGACCGCGGGTGCCACCGTCACCTACCTGCAATGGCAGGCCGCCACCGCCACCGCGGGCGGCGCGGTGGTGGTCAGCGACGACGAGGCGCGCGCCGCGCGCCGGCTGCTGACGGCCGCCGGCGTGAGCGCCGAACTCTGCGCGGCCGCGGGCCTGGGCGCGCTGCGGCAGTTGCGCGACAACGGCCTGGTGGCGGCCGATGCGCACGTGGTGCTGATGCTGACCGCGAGCGCCGCCTGCGATCCGAGCTGGCCCGATCCGTCGGTCTGAGACCGGTTCTTTCTTCCTTCGTCCCTCGTTCACGGAGCACGCGATGCGCCGACGTACCTTCCTTGCCGTTTCATCGGCAGGCGCCCTGCTGGGCGCCACCGGCAACGCCCGGGCGGGCGCCTTTCCCGACCGGCCCGTGAAGCTGGTCGTGCCCTGGGCCGCGGGCGGCAGCACCGATGCCATCGCACGCGCCATGGCGCAACGCATGAGCCAGACGCTGGGCCAGTCGGTGATCGTCGACAACCGGCCGGGCGCGGCCGGCCAGATCGGTACCGATGCCGCCGCCAAGGCGCCGCCCGACGGCTACACGCTGGTCATCGTCGAGCTGCCGCATGCCATCGCGCCGGCCGTGACCGCGAAGCTGCCCTACGACCTGCTGCGCGACTTCACGCCGGTGACCATGATCGGCACCTCGCCGCTGGTGCTGTTCGCGGGCATGGACGAGGGCAGCAAGGACTTCCGCAGCTTCATGAAGACGGCCGCCGCCAGCGCCGCGCCGCCCGCGATCGCGCACAGCGGCGCGGGCACCGTGAGCCATCTCGCGGGCGAGCTGCTGGCGCAGCGCTCGAGGATCCGTTTCAACATGGTCCCGTACCGCGGCTCGGCGCCCGCGCTCACCGACGTGGCCGCGGGCACGGTGGCCGGCCATTTCGCGACCCTGGCCAGCGGCTCGAGCCTGGTGGGCGCGCGCCGCATCCGGCCGCTGCTGGTGGCGAGCACGAAGCGCGTGGACATCCCGGGCCTGCAGGGCGTGCCCGCGCTGACCGAGAGCGGCCTCGCGGGCATGGAGATCGACCAGTGGTGGGCGCTGGTCGCGCCCGCCACCACGCCGCTCGACGTGGTCGAGAAGCTGCGCGCCGAAGCCGTCGCGGCGCTGGCCCATGCCTCGGTGAAGGAGCGCATGTCGGCGCTCGGCGTGCAGCTGCGCGGCTCGACCACCGGCGAGCTGCGTGCCTTCATGCGCGCCGAGGCCGAGCGCTGGCAGCGCGTGGCGCGCGAGATCGGGCTGCAGCCGCAGTAGCTTCTAGCGGGCGTCGCTGTAGACGGTGGCGCGCGACACGCCCATGTGCGCGGCCGCGATCTCGGCGCCGCGGCGGATCTCGAGAAAGCCTTCCTTCTTCAGTTCCTGCACCAGCTGCTTGCGGTCGGCCGGCTTGAGCGAGCGCGGCGTGGTCGCGCGCGCGGCCGCGAAGGCGTCGATGCGCGCATGGATGCGCTCGGACTGGCCGCTGCCCGGCTCGAGGTGCTCGCGCACCTCGCTGTCGTCGATGCGCGTGAACTGCGACATCGCGCTCTGGAAGCTCTGGAACAGGGTCAGGTCCACGTTCAGGCACAGCGCGGCCACGTACTCGCCGTGCTCGTCCTTGATGCCGATCGAGGTGCTCTTGACCTTGCGGCCGTCGGGAAAGGCATTGGCGTAGTTCGCGATCACGGCCGGGAATTCGGGATCGCGGATGCGCGCGAGCCCGAGCTCGGTGACCGACTGGCCGACCTGCCGGCCGCTCAGGCCGTTCTCGATCGCATGGATCGCGTTCTCGGGATTGCGCAGGTCGTGCACCACCACCTCGCAGAAGGGCGCGAAGGTCTGGCCCAGGCCCTCGGCGATGTGGTCGAGCATCTCGAGCAGGTGCTTGTCGGACTTCTTCTTCATGCGGGTGAATGTATCCAGGTCTGGACGAAGCATCCAATCGCGTACCAAAACTGTACAAAAAGTACATTAATGGATATATTGTCTGGAACCGCGGTGCCCTCCGGCGGCCGCCTTCGCGGGCGGCGCGCCGACTTCCCTCTTTCTTTCTCTGCTCGGAGAAACCCATGAAGAAGATCCGTCTGGCGTTCCCTGTCCTCGTCCTCTCGCTGCTGGCCGCCGGTGCCGGCCCGGCCTCGGCCGACACCCTGCGCAAGCTCGCCGACAGCGGCCGCATCGCGATGGGCGTGCGCGACTCGGGCGCGCCGCTGTCCTATGCGCTGGGCGCGGGCCGCTACACCGGCTACCACGTCGAGCTCTGCGAGCGCGTGATCGCCGGCCTGCGCGAGGCGCAGCGGCTGCCCGCGCTGGCCATCGACTACCAGCCCGTGACCTCGTCGAACCGCATTCCGCTGGTGCGCAACGGCACGGTCGACCTCGAGTGCGGCACCACCACCAACAACGCGGCGCGCCAGAAGGAGGTGGCGTTCGCGCTCACCACCTACGTCACCGAGGTGCGGCTCGCGGTGGCCGCGAAGTCGGGCATCGCCTCGATCGCGCAGTTGCAGGGCAGGACGGTGGTCGTGACCTCGGGCTCGAGCGCGGTGAAGACCGCGCGGCTGCACAAGAAGGCGGCCGGCGTCGAGTTCCAGGAGGTCTACGGCAAGGACACGGGCGACAGCTTCCTCATGCTGCAGACCGGCCGCGCCGACGCCTGGATCGACGACGACAACATCCTCGCGGGCAACATCGCGAGCGCGCGCACGCCGGGCGACTTCCGCATCGCGGGCGAGACCTTCGCGGTGGAGCCGATCGCGATCATGCTGCGGCGCGACGACCCGGCCTTCAAGGCCGCGGTCGATGCCCAGCTGCGCCGGCTGATGGCCGACGGCGAGCTCGCGAAGCTCTACGACAAGTGGTTCGTGCAGCCGATCCCGCCGCGCAACGCGGCGCTGAACCTGCCGATGAGCGCCGCGCTGCGCCAGGCGATCGCGGCGCCGAACGACAACCCCTCCGAGGCCTACCAGGCCCGCTGAATCCATTCATCAAGCAACGAAGGACCCGATCCATGCCGAACACCCCGCACTACATCGACCCCCGCACCGGCCGCACCCACGGCCTGCTCGAGCGCCGCTGGCGCTCCGACGACGGCCATCCGATGATGATCACGCCGCTGCCCGGCATCTCGCGCGACGACATCGACACGCGCGTGCGCTCGCTGTGGCGCTACCGCGCGGCGCTGCCGGTGGCCATCGAGCAGCCCGCGAGCCTGGGCGAGGGCTGCACGCCGCTCGTGCAGAAGCGCTGGGGCGGGCTCGAGCCCTTCTTCAAGCTCGAGTGGTTCAACCCGACCTGCAGCTTCAAGGACCGCGGCGCGGCCGTGATGATGTCCTTCCTGCGCCAGATCGGCGTCGACGCGGTGCTCGAGGACAGCTCGGGCAATGGCGGCGCCGCGATCGCCGCCTCCGGTGCCGCCGCGGGCCTGCGCGTGAAGGTGCTCGCGCCCGCCTACACGCCCGCGCCCAAGGTGGCGCAGATCCGCGCCTTCGGCGCCGAGGTGCAGCTCGTGCCCGGCCCGCGCGAGGCTTCCGAGGAAGAGGCGGTGCGCCAGTCCTCCGAGATCTTCTACGCGAGCCACAACTGGCACCCGTTCTTTCTGCAGGGCACGAAGACGCTGGCCTACGAGCTCTGGGAGGACCTGGGCTTCGAGGCGCCCGACAACGTGATCATTCCGGCCGGCGCGGGCAGCAACGTGCTGGGTTGCCACATCGGC
Organism: Variovorax endophyticus; assembly: GCF_025376855.1. NCBI lineage: Bacteria > Pseudomonadati > Pseudomonadota > Betaproteobacteria > Burkholderiales > Comamonadaceae > Variovorax > Variovorax endophyticus. Next base: position 105,124 of record NZ_JAHUTH010000025.1, on the reverse strand, counting down.
TTCCAGGAGCTGCTGGCGGCCGGGCAGATCCGCCGGCTGCCGCGCATCTTCGTCGCGCAGCCGCTGAACTGCTCGCCGATCGATGCGAGCTTCACGGCCGGTGTAGAGACGCTGGTCGAGCGCGCGGTGGCGCCGACCATCGCCGAGGGCACGGCGATCAAGCGGCCGGTGCGGCTGCGCGAGATCCTGCAGGCGCTGCGCGAGACGCGCGGCGGCACGGTGGCGCTGACCGAGGAACAGATCGCGGCGGCCGTGCGGCGGCTGGCGGCGACGGGGCTCTATGCCGAGCCGACCTCTTCGTCGGCCGCTGCCGCCATCGAACTGCTGGAGCAGCGCGGCGAGATCCGCGCGGGCGAGAAGACGGTGGTGCTGCTGACCGGCACCGGTCTCAAGTCGACGCAGTTCATGACCGAGCTGTTTGCGGGGGCGGCCGGCTGATCGACCGGGCACCCCGCGCGCAGCGGGGCGCTCGCTTTACCAGCCGTGCAGGCGCGGCCAGGCGCGCAGGCTGCCGTCCTGCGCGAGTGCCTGGTATTCGGGGAACTGGGCACCGGTCGCGCAGGCATGGTTGGGCAGGATGCGCAGCCGCGTGCCGATCGGGAAGCGTTCGACGATGTCCGCGGCCGTGCCGTCCGCCAGCGACAGGATGCCGTGCTCCTGGTTCGCGCCGCTCAGCACATAGCCTTCGATCACGCGGCCCTCGAGGTCGCAGGCCTGGCCGTAGCCGAAGTCGTGCTTCTGCTTCGCGGTGCCGCGGTCGCGGCTCATCGCCATCCAGCCGGCATCGAGGATGGCCCAGCCCTTCTCGGCCTGGTGGCCGATGACGGTGGCCAGCACGCTCAGCGCGATGTCCTCGGGCGCGCAGACGCCGATGTTGTGCATCACGAGGTCGAAGAACACGTAGACGCCGGCGCGCACCTCGGTCACGCCGTCGAGCCGCGCGGCCGACAGCGCGGTGGGCGTGGAGCCCACGCTGACCACCGCGCAGGGCAGGCCGGCCGCGCGCAGCCGCTCGGCGGCCTGCACGCAGCCCGCGCGTTCCTGCTCGGCCATGGCCGCCAGCGCCTCGGGCGTGTCGAGCTCGTAGCTCGAGCCCGCATGCGTGAGCACGCCCGCGAGCCGCATGCCGCCCTCATGCAGCACGCGCCCGACCTCGAGCAGCGCGGCCTCGCCGGGCTTGATGCCCGAGCGGTGGCCGTCGGTGTCGATCTCGATCAGCACCTCGAAGGCCTCGCCCTGCGCGCGGCCGAAATCGGCGATGGCGCGGGCCGAGGCCAGGCTGTCCGTGATGATCTTCAGCCGGCAGCCCGCGCGCCGCAGCGCGAGCGCCTGCGGCAGCTTGGCCGCGGCCATGCCCACCGCGTAGAGGATGTCGTCGATGCCGTCGGCATGGAACTGCGCCGCCTCCTTGAGCGTGGAGACCGTGATGCCCTGCGCGCCCGCCGCGAGCTGCGCCCGTGCGACCGGCGTGCACTTGCTGGTCTTCACGTGCGGACGGAAGCGCACGCCCAGCGCGTTCATGCGCTCTTGCATGCGCGCGATGTTGCGCTGCATGCGCGGCAGGTCGATCAGGGCGGCGGGGGTGTCGAGCTCGGCGAGGGAGGGGGTGGTGGTCATGGCGGGGAGGGACGAGGAGGGAATTACCAGGGCCAGGCGATGCGCGTGCCGGTGCCGGTCGCGGCCGCGCGCCGCTGCAGCATGCGCGCCACGGTCAGGTCCTGCAGCGCGAGGCCGGTCATGTCGAACACGGTGATGTCGTCGGCGGCGCGTTCGAAGGCCGCGCGGCCCGAGAGCAGGTCGCCGAGCTCGATGCTGGCGGTGTCGGGTGCCCACTGGGTCTCGCCGATCTGCCGTGCCTGCACGCGGTCGTCGACGACGAGGCGCACGCGCGGCAGCAGGCCGTCGGGCAGCTCGCGCTTGCCGCGCGTGTCGGCGCCCACGCAGTTCAGATGGGTGCCGGGTTGCACGGCCTCCAGGTCGAACAGCGCGCCGGCGCCGGGCGTGGCGGTGATCACGAGGTCGCTGTGGGCCACGGCCTCGTGGCGGTCGGCCGCCGGCGCTATCGCGCAGCGCGCGGCGAAGGCGGCCTCGAAGTTGGCGTCGCGCCCGCCGCGGGCGCTCACATAGCGCACCTCGGCCAGCGCGGGCAGGGTGCGCAGCGCGAACTCGAGCTGCACCCGCGCCTGCACGCCGGTGCCGAAGACGCAGGCGCGCGTGCTGTTGGGCCGCGCGAGCGTGCGCAGGCCCAGCGCGCCGGCCGCGCCGGTGCGCAGCGTGGTGACCGCGTTGCCGTCGATCAGGCATTGCGGCCGGCCGGTCAGCGGGTCGATCAGCAGGATCGTGGCCTGGTGGGGCTCGCCGCCGCGCGCGCGGTTGGCCGGCCAGAAGCCCGCGGCCTTGAAGCCGAGCAGCCCCTGCGCGGGCACGTCGCCCGACTTGATGCCGAACACGCCGCCGCTGGCCAGCGGCTCGCGCACCACCGGAAACACCCGGCCCTCGCGCGCGCTGTGCAGCACGAAGGCCTCGCGCACGGCCTCGAGCACTCCCTCGGGAGCGAGCAGGGCGTCGACCTGGTGCCGGTCGAGCAGCAGCAGCGAGGCGTCGGCGGGCGACGATGGAGCTTCATTCATCTGGAAATATTATCCAATTCCAGACGAAAAGTAAAATGCAAGGAAGGCGGCCGGCCGCCGCGGGCTTCAGCGTCCGGTCTGTACCTTGATGCGGATGCTGCGGATCTCCCAGCCGCGGTTGCGCAGCCGGGTCACGAGCATCGGTGCCAGCTGGCGCAGCTTGGCGGCCGCGGCGCTGCCCTTGACCAGCAGGCACCATTCGTCGCCCTCGGCCGGACCGGCCTGGATGGCGGGGCGCATCAGCGGCGGGATCAATTCCTCGACCGCGCGCAGCCGGTCGCCGGCGTCGCGCGCACGGGCGATCAGGCTCGCCAGCGTGGGCGAATCCTCGGCCGCCTGCTGCAGCGTGAACGGGGGCGTGGAACGGCGATTCATTCGTAATTCTGTGGGTGAAACAAGACAGCTAAAATGCCCGGTTTGCCGGCGGTCCCGCCGGGAAAATCGTTCAAACCCGATAACCCGACTACCCGATAACCGGCACGGGCTTCCGGCTTCGAAGGCTTGCTTTTGAAGGCGGTGCGCCCAACTGCTCTCACCATATCTTAGGGAATCCGGTCGCAGTGCCTGTCGTGTCAGGTGCCCGCCCACCTCCACCCATGGCCACCAACTTCCTGACCCAGATCTTCGGCAGTCGCAACGATCGGCTGCTCAAGCAGTACCGCAAGACGGTGGCGCGCATCAACGCGCTCGAACCCGAATTCGAAAAACTGAGCGACGACGCGCTGCGCGCCAAGACCCAGGAATTCAAGGACCGCATCGCCAAGGGCGAGAGCCTCGACGACCTGCTGCCCGAAGCCTTCGCCACCGTGCGCGAGGGCTCCAAGCGCGTGATGAAGATGCGCCACTTCGACGTCCAGCTGCTCGGCGGCATGGCGCTGCACAACGGCAAGATCTCCGAAATGCGCACCGGCGAAGGCAAGACGCTGACCGCCACGCTGCCGGTGTACCTGAACGCGCTGTCGGGCCAGGGCGTGCACGTGGTGACGGTCAACGACTACCTGGCCAACCGCGACGCGACCTGGATGGGCCGCCTCTACAACTTCCTCGGCCTCACGGTCGGCATCAACCTGCCGCAGATGCCGCGCGAGGAGAAGCAGGCCGCCTACGGCAGCGACATCACCTACGGCACCAACAACGAGTACGGCTTCGACTACCTGCGCGACAACATGGTCTACGAGCCCGGCGACCGGGTTCAGCGCAAGCTGAACTACGCGATCGTCGACGAGGTGGACTCGATCCTGATCGACGAGGCCCGCACGCCGCTGATCATCAGCGGCCAGGCCGAGGACCACACCGACCTGTACCTCGCGATCAACAAGGTGGTGCCGCTGCTCAAGAAGCAGGAAGGCGAAGCCGACCCGCGCACCGGCGAGGGCGTCACGGTGCCCGGCGACTTCACGGTCGACGAGAAGACGCACCAGGTGTTCCTGACCGAGGACGGCCACGAGAACGCCGAGCGCATCCTCGGCGAATTCAAGCTGCTGCCCGAGGGCGCCTCGCTCTACGACCCGGCCAACATCACGCTGATGCACCACCTGAACGCGGCGCTGCGTGCCCGTCACCTCTACCACCGCGACCAGCACTACGTGGTGCAGCAGGGCGAGGTGGTGATCGTCGACGAGTTCACCGGCCGCCTGATGACCGGGCGCCGCTGGAGCGACGGCCTGCACCAGGCCGTGGAAGCCAAGGAAGGCGTGGAGATCCAGGCCGAGAACCAGACCCTGGCCTCGATCACCTTCCAGAACTACTTCCGCCTGTACGGCAAGCTCGCCGGCATGACCGGCACGGCCGACACCGAGGCCTACGAATTCCAGGAGATCTACGGCCTGGAAACCATGATCATCCCGCCGAACCGCGTGAGCAAGCGCGACGACCAGCTCGACCGCGTCTACAAGACCACGCGCGAGAAGTACGAGGCGGCGATCCAGGACATCCGCGAGTGCTACGAGCGCGGCCAGCCGGTGCTGGTGGGCACCTCCTCGATCGAGAACTCCGAGATCATCGACGGCCTGCTCACGCAGGCGGGCCTGCCGCACCAGGTGCTCAACGCCAAGCAGCATGCGCGCGAGGCCGACATCGTGGCGCAGGCCGGCCGCACCAAGATGATCACGATCGCGACCAACATGGCCGGCCGCGGTACCGACATCGTGCTGGGCGGCAACATCGAGAAGATGATCGAGGCGGTCGAGGCCGACGAAGGCCGCGACGAGGCCGCGAAGAAGGCCGACATCGAGCACATCCGCGCCGAGTGGAACAACGATCACGAGTTCGTGAAGTCGCTCGGCGGCCTGCGCATCATCGCCACCGAGCGCCACGAGTCGCGCCGCATCGACAACCAGCTGCGCGGCCGTTCGGGCCGCCAGGGCGACCCGGGCTCCTCGCGCTTCTACCTGAGCCTGGACGATCCGCTGATGCGCATCTTCGCGGGCGACCGCGTGAAGGCGATCATGGATCGCCTGAAGATGCCCGACGGCGAAGCCATCGAGGCCGGCATCGTCACGCGCAGCATCGAGAGCGCGCAGCGCAAGGTCGAGGCGCGCAACTTCGACATCCGCAAGCAGCTGCTCGAGTACGACGACGTGTCGAACGACCAGCGCAAGGTGATCTACCAGCAGCGCAACGACATCCTCGACGCCGGCGACCTCGGCGCGCAGATCGCGGCGCTGCGCGAAGGCTGCTTCACCGACCTGGTGCGCCAGTACGTGCCGGCCGAGTCGGTGGAAGAGCAGTGGGACATCCCGGCGCTCGAGCAGGCCCTGTTCAACGAGTGGGGCATCGACATGCCGCTCGCGAAGATCGTCGAGGGCTCCGAGGCCATCTCCGACGAGGACATCGTCGAGAAGGTGGTGCAGGCCGCCAACGAGACCTTCGACGCCAAGGTCGCGCTGATCGGCGCCGAGAACTTCACGCAGTTCGAGCGCATGGTGCTGCTGCAGAGCATCGACACCCACTGGCGCGAGCACCTGGCCTCGCTCGACTACCTGCGCCAGGGCATCCACCTGCGCGGCTATGCGCAGAAGCAGCCCAAGCAGGAATACAAGCGCGAGGCCTTCGAGCTGTTCGGCCAGTTGCTCGACTCGGTCAAGAACGAGGTCACGCGCCAGCTCATGACGGTGCGCGTGCAGTCGAGCGAGCAGCTCGATCAGGCGGCCGAGGCGATGGAGAACCGCGGCGAGAACGTCTCGAACATCACCTATTCGGCGCCCACCGAGACCGGCGAGGTCGAGGTGCGCGTCGACGAGGAAAGCCAGCGCCGCATCGCGGCCGCGGGCCTGGGCACGCTGAGCGCCGAGGCGGCCGCCTTCGCGCGCGTCGGCCGCAACGACCCGTGCCCCTGCGGCAGTGGCAAGAAATATAAACATTGCCACGGCAAACTCAGCTGACCCGCAACTCCGAAGAGATACCGCCATGCCCGTGAACCTGTCCGCTCCCGATCCCGCCGCCCTGTTCGCGGTCCCCGGCGTCCGCATCGGCGTGGCCGAAGCGGGCGTGCGCAAGGCCAACCGCAAGGACCTGACGGTCGTGCTGATCGACGAAGGCGCCGCGGTCGGCGGCGTGTTCACGCAGAACCGCTTCTGCGCCGCGCCGGTGCAGGTCTGCCGCGACCACCTCGCGGCCGGCCACGGCATCCGCGCGATGCTGATCAACACCGGCAATGCCAACGCCGGCACCGGCGAGGACGGCCTGGCGCGCACCCGCGCCACCTGCATCGCGCTGGCGCGCCAGCTCGACCTGGCGCCCGAGCAGATCCTGCCGTTCTCGACCGGCGTGATCATGGAGCCGCTGCCGATCGACCGCATCGAGGCCGGCCTGCCCGCCGCGCTGGCCGATGCCGCCGATAACCACTGGGCCCGTGCCGCCGAAGGCATCATGACCACCGACACCGTGCCCAAGGCCTTCAGCCGCCAGGTGCGGATCGGCGACGCCACGGTCAGCGTCACCGGCATCAGCAAGGGCGCCGGCATGATCCACCCGAACATGGCGACCATGCTGGGCTTCATGGCCACCGACGCGAAGATCGACCCGGCGCTGATCCAGCCGCTGGCCAAGCAACTGGCCGACGCTTCGTTCAACCGCGTGACCATCGACGGCGACACCTCGACCAACGATTCCTTCGTGGTCATCGCCACGCAGAAGGCCGCGCACGCGACCATCACCTCGCTCGATTCGGCCGAGGGCCAGGCGCTCGTGGCCGCGATGCAGGACGTGGCGCGCCTGCTCGCGCAGGCCATCGTGCGCGACGGCGAAGGCGCGACCAAGTTCATCGCGGTGCAGATCGACGGCGGCCGCGATGCCGCCGAATGCCGCCAGGTGGCCTATGCGATCGCGCATTCGCCGCTGGTCAAGACCGCCTTCTACGCCAGCGACCCGAACCTCGGCCGCATCCTCGCGGCCGTGGGCTACGCGGGCATCGCCGACCTCGACCAGACCGGCATCGACCTGTTCCTCGACGACGTGCACGTGGCGGTCAAGGGCGGCCGCAACCCGGCCTACCGCGAGGAGGACGGCCAGCGCGTGATGAAGCAAAGCGAGATCACGGTGCGCGTGAACCTCGGCCGCGGCAATGCCAGCGAAACCGTCTGGACCTGCGACTTCAGCCACGACTACGTGTCGATCAACGCCGACTACAGGTCCTGATTTTTCGATGAACGAGCAGTTCCAGAGACTGATCGAGCGCGCCGAGCAGCTCATCAACCGCATCGAATCGATCCTGCCCCAGCCGCTGGCCGAGCCGGCCGACTGGAACGCTTCCATTGCCTGGCGCTACCGCCGCCGCAGCTCGGGCCATGGCGTGCTCGAGCCGGTCAGGCACGTGGCCGCGATGGCGCTCGACTCGCTCAAGGAAATCGACGTCCAGAAGGACAAGATCGAGCGCAACACGCGCCAGTTCGTCGAGGGCAAGCCGGCCAACAACGTGCTGCTGACGGGCGCGCGCGGCACCGGCAAGTCCTCGCTGATCCGCGCCTGCCTGCAGGCCTACGCGCCGCAGGGCCTGCGCCTGATCGAGGTCGACAAGGCCGAACTCACCGACCTGCCCGACATCGTCGAGGTGGTGTCGCAGCGGCCCGAGAAGTTCATCGTCTTCAGCGACGACCTGAGCTTCGACGAGGGCGAGCCGGGCTACAAGGCGCTCAAGTCGATCCTCGACGGCTCGGTCGCCGCGGCCACGCCCAATGTGCTGATCTACGCGACCAGCAACCGGCGCCACCTGCTGCCCGAGTACATGAAGGACAACCTCAGCTACACCCACACCGAAGATGGCGAGGTCCATCCGGGCGAGGTGATCGAGGAGAAGATCTCGCTGTCGGAGCGCTTCGGTCTCTGGGTCAGCTTCTACCCGTTCAGCCAGAACGAGTACCTCACCATCGTGGCCCAGTGGCTGTCCTCGTTCGGTGTCGATGCCGCCGCGATCGAGGCCGCGCGGCCCGAGGCGCTGGTCTGGGCGCTCGAGCGCGGTTCGCGCAGTGGTCGCGTGGCCTACCAGTTCGCGCGCGATTACGCGGGACGGGCCGGCGCATGAGCACGGAGCCGGGTCAGCCGCGCAAGCACACCGAGGTCGCGGTCGGCGTGCTGATCCGCACGGCCGACGATGCGCTGCTGCTGTCGACCCGTCCGCCCGGCAAGCCCTATGCGGGCTACTGGGAGTTTCCGGGCGGCAAGATCGAGGCCGGCGAGACGGTCGAGGAGGCACTGCGGCGCGAGCTGCAGGAAGAGCTCGGCATCACCATCGACGGCGCCACGGTCTGGAAGGTGACCGAGCACGACTACCCGCATGCGCTGGTGCGCCTGCACTGGTGCAAGGTCACGGCCTGGCACGGCGACTTCGAGATGCGCGAAGGCCAGCAGATGGCCTGGCAGCACCTGCCGCTGGACGTGGCGCCGGTGCTGCCCGGCGCGCTGCCGGTGCTCGAATGGCTGGTGCAGGAGCGCGGCCTGCCCGCGTCGGCGGCCCAGGCCGTATCGACCCTGGCCTGAGTGCCGCGGCGTGGCGATGCCTGCGCCGCCCCCAGGACCCCGGCGGCGCGCGCCGCGGGCCTGAGCGAAGAACGAACAAGAGACGGATGCATCCCAAGTACCGCCCCGACATCGATGGCCTGCGCGCCGTGGCCGT
>NZ_JAHUTH010000025.1:0-96282 GCF_025376855.1 Variovorax endophyticus | reverse complement strand
GATGCATCCCAAGTACCGCCCCGACATCGATGGCCTGCGCGCCGTGGCCGTGGCCTCGGTGGTGGTGTACCACGCCTTCCCGAAGGCGCTGCCCGGCGGTTTCGTGGGGGTGGACCTCTTCTTCGTGATCTCGGGCTTCCTGATCACGACCATCATTCTTCAAAGCCAGGCCGCGGGCGACTTCAGCTACCGCGACTTCTACGCACGGCGCGTGCGGCGCATCTTCCCGGCGCTGATGCTGGTGCTGGCGGCGACCCTGGCCTTCGGCTGGTACGTGCTGCTGAACCGCGAGTTCGTGGAGCTGGGCAAGCAGGCCGCGGGCGGGGCGGCCTTCATCGCGAACTTCGTGTTCTGGGGCGAGGCGGGGTACTTCGACACGGCGGCGGAGACCAAGCCGCTGCTGCACCTGTGGTCGCTGGGGATCGAGGAGCAGTTCTACATCTTCTGGCCGCCGCTCCTGGCGCTGGCGTGGCGTCGGCGCTGGCCGATGCTGCGCGTGCTGTGGGCGCTGGCGGTGGTGTCGTTCCTGATCAACGTGCTGACGATCCATCCGTTTCGCACGGCGGCGTTCTATTCGCCGCTGTCGCGCTTCTGGGAGCTGATGGCGGGCGGGATCCTGGCGTGCATGCGGTTGAGGGATGTCGGGGTGACGAAGCCCGCGTGGCGCAGCCATGTGCAGTCGGTGCTGGGGGTGGGGCTGATCGTGCTGGCGCTGACGACGATCCGCGCGGACAAGGCGTTTCCGGGCTGGTGGGCGCTGCTGCCGGTGCTGGGCGCGGCGAGCTGCATCGCGGCGGGGCCGCAGGGGGTGCTCAATCGGTACCTGCTGTCGAACCCGCTGATGGTGGGCATCGGGCTGATCAGCTATCCGCTGTACCTGTGGCATTGGCCGCTGTTGTCCTATGCGCGCATCGTGCAGGGCGCGGCGCCGTCGGCGGCCCTGAGCGCCGCGATGGTCGCGGCCAGCGTGGCGCTGGCCTGGCTCACCTACCGCACGGTGGAACGCGCGGTCCGGGTGCGCACGGGGCCCGCTACGCTGCGCGTGCTGGGCGGCAGCGCCATCGCGGTGATCGCCGTGGCGGTCGCGGTGCAACTGGGCCTGCCCGCGCCGCGGCACGACGACCCGATGCTGCAGACGCTGAGCAATGCCTCCTCGGACGGCGAGTACTACGCGGGGCTTGCCTCCGAGACGCTCGACGGCAACTTCGTGCGCCGCGCGGGCGAGGGCGCGCGCAAGGTGCTCGTGATCGGCGACAGCCACATCTCGCAGTACGCGCCGCGCGCGCGCGCACTGGCGCAGCGTTCGCCCGAGACCATGTCCACCACCTACTTCTTCGAATACCCGGCCTGCGCGCCGGTGCCGGGCATGATGGTGCCGATCAATCCGGGCTGCGCGCCGCGGCGCGCGCAGATGCTCGAGGCGGCCTTCGATCCGAAGATCGACGCCGTGGTGGTCGGTGCCTGCTGGAACTGCTACTTCACCGGCAACTTCTACATGCCCTACGTGTTCGAGGACGGCGCTTCGGCGCTGCCGATCAACGACGGCGGGCCCGGCATCGAGCCGGCGCTGGCATCGTTGCAGAAGCTGCTGGGCGAACTCGCGCGCCACAAGAAGGTCTACCTGCTGCTGGACAACCCGATGGGCAGCGATTTCGAGCCGGGCCGCATGATCTCGGGCAGCCGCCTGGGCACGTTGAGCGTGCTGGCGATGGCCGGCACGGCGGTACAGCCACCCGGGCAGGCCCGGCTGAACGAGCGGCTGCTGGCGATCGCGGCGGCGAGCGGTGCCGAGCCGATCGACGCGGCCGGTCGCCTGTGCCGCGAGGGCCGGTGCCTGCGCACCATGCCCGACGGCGGACCGGCCTATCTCGACAACAACCATCTGCGTCCGGCCTACATCCGTGACCACGCGAGCTACGTCGACACGGCGTTTCTCGCACCCGCGCCGCCGCGCGCGGGCAATTGAAAGGACTGCCGAAAGGCGCAGCGATGCATCCCAAGTACCGCCCCGACATCGATGGCCTGCGCGCCGTGGCCGTGGCCTCGGTGGTGGTGTACCACGCCTTCCCGAAGGCGCTGCCCGGCGGTTTCGTGGGGGTGGACCTCTTCTTCGTGATCTCGGGCTTCCTGATCACGACCATCATTCTTCAAAGCCAGGCCGCGGGCGACTTCAGCTACCGCGACTTCTACGCACGGCGCGTGCGGCGCATCTTCCCGGCGCTGATGCTGGTGCTGGCGGCGACCCTGGCCTTCGGCTGGTACGTGCTGCTGAACCGCGAGTTCGTGGAGCTGGGCAAGCAGGCCGCGGGCGGGGCGGCCTTCATCGCGAACTTCGTGTTCTGGGGCGAGGCGGGGTACTTCGACACGGCGGCGGAGACCAAGCCGCTGCTGCACCTGTGGTCGCTGGGGATCGAGGAGCAGTTCTACATCTTCTGGCCGCCGCTCCTGGCGCTGGCGTGGCGTCGGCGCTGGCCGATGCTGCGCGTGCTGTGGGCGCTGGCGGTGGTGTCGTTCCTGATCAACGTGCTGACGATCCATCCGTTTCGCACGGCGGCGTTCTATTCGCCGCTGTCGCGCTTCTGGGAGCTGATGGCGGGCGGGATCCTGGCGTGCATGCGGTTGAGGGATGTCGGGGTGACGAAGCCCGCGTGGCGCAGCCATGTGCAGTCGGTGCTGGGGGTGGGGCTGATCGTGCTGGCGCTGACGACGATCCGCGCGGACAAGGCGTTTCCGGGCTGGTGGGCGCTGCTGCCGGTGCTGGGCGCGGCGAGCTGCATCGCGGCGGGGCCGCAGGGGGTGCTCAATCGGTACCTGCTGTCGAACCCGCTGATGGTGGGCATCGGGCTGATCAGCTATCCGCTGTACCTGTGGCATTGGCCGCTGCTGGTGTACCCGCGCATCCTCAATGGCGGCTGGGAGCCCTCGGCGGGCGTGCGCACCGGCGCGGTGGTCGCGGCGGTGCTGCTGGCTTGGCTGACCTACCGCTTTCTCGAACGCTTCACGCGCACCCGCGCGGGCGCGCCGCTCTTGCGCGGGCTGGTCGGCGTCGGCTGCGCGATCGTGCTGGCCGGCGCGATGGTGGTGGCCGGCCTGCCGGCGCGCAACGGCGGCGAGATGCTGCAGAAGGTGACCGACGCGACCGTGGACGACGGCTACTACGACGGCTTCACGCCCGAGAAGGTGGGCCCGCACCTGGTCTACCGGGTCGGCCGCGGCGAGCGCAAGGTGCTCTTGATCGGCGACAGCCACATGCAGCAGTACGGGCCGCGCGCCAAGGCGCTCGAGCGCCTGGCACCCGAGCGCATGGCGACCGCCTACTTCTACACCTGGGGCGCCTGCGCGCCGATTCCCGGCATGTTCGCCGAGGGCAACCCGGCCTGCGGCGAACAGCGCGACGGCATGCTGGAGCTCGCGCGCGCGCCGCAGATCGACACCGTGGTGTTCGGCGGCTGCTGGAACTGCTACTTCAGCGGCGATTTCCCGCTGGCCTACGAGTACCGCGAGGGCCGCGCGGTCTACCCGGTGAACAACGGCGGGCCCGGTATCGCGCCGGCGCTCTCGATGCTGGGCCACACCATGGCCGAACTCGTGAAGCAGGGCAAGAAGGTCTACCTGCTGCTCGACAACCCGAGCGGCATGGACTTCCAGCCGCAGCGCATGATCGCGGGCAGCCGGCTCGGTACGATGACGGTGGTGCTCGATTCGCCGACGGCCCCGGTGCCCGCGGCGCAGGCCGAGCTCAATGCGCGGCTGCGGCAGATCGCGCTGGACAGCGGTGCGCAGGTGGTCGAACCGATGGCCTCGCTGTGCAAGGACGGCCAATGCCTGCGCGTGACGGCCGACGGCAAGCCGGTCTACAAGGACGGCGAACATCTGCGGCCCGTGTACACGCGAGCGCACGCGGACTACGTCGACAGGATCTTTCTCGGGGAAGCGCCGCCCGCGGGCGGCAGGTAGCGCAACCCACGGATTTCCGTGGAGCGTGCTACTGCTGCGCCTTCGGATCGCCGAAGGGCTCGTCGTCGGGCGGGGCCTCGGCCGGCATCCTGAACTCCTCGCTGGCCCAGGCACCGAGGTCGATGCCCTTGCAGCGCGCGCTGCAGAAGGGGCGGTAGGGGTTGCGTTCCGAATAGACGCTGTCGCCGCCGCAGGTCGGGCAGCGGACGATGCGTTCGCCCTTGCGGGCCTCGATGCGCTCTTCGCCGGTCATGCGCACAGGGTGAGTTCGAACGGGGTGTCGTCGCTGCTCTGGTGGAGGCGGTCGTCGCTCTCGTGGCGCATGAGCCGCACCGAGACCATGAGCCGGTTGCCGCTGATCTCGGGGATCAGGCCGAGCTTGGGGTCGATGCGCAGGCGCAGCAGCTGGAAGCTGCGGCCCTGCGGCAGGTTCTGCTGGAACTGCCCGTTGGTGGCGATGACCTTGTAGGGCACGTCGGCATCGCGCAAGAGCTTGAGCAGCAGGTAGATCGATTCGGCCAGCGGTGCCAGCGTGCCCGACCAGCGCTCGAGGTCGGCGCGTCGGCTCTGAGTGCTGCGGTGCTGCCAGGCGTAGTAGGCGGGCAGGTCGAATTCGCAGGTGCCGCCCGGAATGCTCGCGCGGCTGCGGATGCTCATGAGCCATTCGTTCTCGGTCAGCGACTGGCCGGCCTTGCCCGCGATGCCGTTGAGCGTGTTGAAGTTGCGCTCGAGCTGCGCCACCACCTGGTCGAGCGCGGCTTCCGAGATGTTCGGATTGCCGCGGTAGGCGTTGAAGGCGGACTTGTGCTTCTCGAGGTCGCGCATGACGTCGGCCTTGAGGTCCGCGCGCGCGGCCACATCCATGATCTCGAAGATGGTGACGAGCGCGAAGTGGTGGGACAGGGGCGACTCGGCAGGCACCAGCTCGCCGAGGCGGCGAAACAGGTGCTCCAGTCGCAGATAGGTCCGGATGCGCTCGTTGAAGGGGTACTCGTAGAGGATCACGCGGGCTCGGTCTCCTGACGAGGCGATGATAGCCTCATGGCGTGCGTGACGGGGGCTGAGGCACGATCTTGCGCACCTCGCCGAGCATCAGCTCGCCAAGCGCGAGCTGGCCGTGCATCGACAGATGGGTGTCGTTGGGGAAGTAGAAGTCGCGGATCTGGGTCTTCTTTTCCTGCGCGAAGGCGAACAGGTCGGGGCCCAGGCCCGAGGTCTTGAAGGCCTCGACGAAGGCCTTCGAGTGCGAGGGATCGATGTAGGTGGTGGTCTTGTTGGGGATCACCATCCAGAGCATCGGGAACGCGGTCTGCGACTTCGTGAAGGCCTGCATCGCGGCCACGTCCGCGGCCGGCAGCTCGCCGTTCTCGTCGTCCTCGCCGAAGAACAGGGCCTTGTTGCACAGGCGATGGCTGAACATGTCGCAACCATTGACCACCGTGCGCGCCTTGGTGCGGTCGGTGGAGATGGTGTCGGCCGTGGTCGCCTTGGCGGCGCGCGTGTACTTGAGCGTGTCCAGGCCCGAGGTCAGCTTGGCGCCCCAGTTGAGCGCGAAGCCGGGCACGTGCTCGAGCGGCACCGCGAAGGGCTCGGTGCGCGCGGCGAAGGGCCGCTTCATCGTCTCGCAGCTGCGCGTGTAGCGCATGCGCTCCTGCAGGATGCGCTCCACGCTCTCGACGATCACGAGCTTGCCCTTGAAGCCGGCGCGCGCGAGCCAGGCGTCGAAGTCGCCGCACAGGCGCTCGTCGAACTGCCCCCAGAAAGCCGTGGTGACCTTGTAGCCGGCCTTGACCAGCACCGACTGCCAGCGGTGCGTCATCGAGAAGCTGTCGCCGATCACGACGATGTCGGCCTGGTCGAGCGGCACGGCATGCAGGTATTCGGGCGCGACCTTGGGCGGCTCCTGGGTCCAGCCGAACTCGCGGTCGGACATCAGGCCGATGCGGCTCAGGTCGCCGTAGGGAATGGGCGTCGCGAGCGTGAGCACCAGCAGCGACGAGATGACGAGGAATCCGGCCACGAAGATCCGCAGCCACAGTTTTGCGGGCGTCATGTCAGAACTGGAAATAGAGGAAGGGGCTGTAGGTGCCGAGCTTCGAGATGCAGATGCCGAGCAGCGTCACGGTGAAGACCGCCATCGCGGCCGTGAACAGCTTGCTGAGCGCGGGACGGCCGGCCAACGCCGCGGCCTGCGGAACCCAGCGCTGCAGCGTGATGGTGGGCGGCAGCGCGAGGCAGATGACCATCGCCACCAGCATGGTCTGGAAGAACTCGGGCTTGCGGTAGGGCACCGCGAGGAATTCGCGGAATGCGGTGCCGGGCGCGCCGTGCAGGCCCAGCATGCCGCGGTAGATGTCCATGGCGGCGTGCAGGCTCTCGGCGCGGAACATCACCCAGGCGATCATCACGCACAGGAAGGTCAGGAACCAGCCGAAGACGCGGCCGGCGATGCCCGACGGGCCCTTGCGGAAGGTGGTGGTCCAGACGTGGTTGATCATCAGGAAGATGCCGTGCAGCGCGCCCCAGATCACGAAGGTCCAGGCCGCGCCGTGCCACAGGCCGCCGAGCACCATCGTGAGGAACAGGTTCACGTGGCGGCGCTTCGGGCCCTTGCGGTTGCCGCCTAGCGGGATGTAGAGGTAGTCGCGCAGGAAGGTCGACAGCGAGATGTGCCAGCGGCGCCAGAACTCGATGATGTTGGTCGACTTGTAGGGCGAGTTGAAGTTCAGCGGCAGCTGCACGCCCAGGCACAGCGACAGGCCGACCGCCATGTCGGAGTAGCCCGAGAAGTCGAAGTAGATCTGCAGCGTGTAGGCGAGCACGCCGAACCAAGCGGTGTAGAGCGTGGGCTCGATGCCGTTGTGCACGCCATTGAAGACCAGGTCGGCGTACTGGCCCATCGGGTCGGCGATCAAGAGCTTCTTGGCCAGGCCGAAGGTGAAGATGGCCAGGCCGAGCGCGATCTTGTTGGGGTCGGCGCGGTAGGTCGCCGGGTTGGCGAACTGCGGCATCATCTGCGCGTGGTGCAGCACCGGGCCAGCGATCAGATGCGGGAAGTAGGTGACGAACAGCACGTAGTGGATGAAGCTGCGCTCGTGCACCTTGCCCTGCCAGCAGTCGACCAGGAAGGCGATCTGCGTGAAGGTATAGAACGAGATGCCGATCGGCAGCACGATGTGCAGCAGCGGGATCGGCGCGAGGCCCGCGGCGCTCAGGCCGTCGTTGACGTTCGAGACGAAGAAGTTGGCGTACTTGAAGACCGCGAGCACCACCAGGTTGACCGTGAGCGCCGTGATCAGCAAGGTCTTGCGCCGGCGGTCGTCGCGCCCCGGGGCCGGCGTCAGGCGCAGGCCGAACCAGTAGTTGACGCAGATCGAGGCCAGCAGCAGCGGCAGCGCCTGCACGCTCCACCAGCCGTAGAAGAACAGCGAGGCCAGCGCAAGAAATCCGGCCGCGGCCCGGATGTTGCGTTTGCCGATCAGGAAGAACCCGAGCAGCACCAGTGGGAAGTAGACAAAGATGAAGGGGTACGAGTTGAACAGCATCTCGAAAGGAGGCGCTGCAGCGAGCGCCTTTTTGTCGTAATCGTGGTGCAGCCGCCGCTGCGGCTAACCGGGGATTATCGCGTGCCGGCCGACGTCCACCGTTTCCAGAGACCCCGCACCTGCACGGCGAGTTCCTCCAGCGACAGGCTTTCGTTGTAGACGACCGCGTCGGCCGCGGCCCGGCGCAGCGCCCGCGGGGCCTGCTGTGCGATCACCGAGCGTACCGCCTCGGGTGTCCAGCCCGAGCGCGCGACGACGCGCCGCAGCTGGGTTTCCTCGGTGGCATCGACCACCAGCACGCGCTCGACCAGTGCGCGCCAGCGCCCCGATTCGACCAGCAGCGGGACGTCGAAGACGATGGTGGCATCGGGGCCGGCGGCCGCGGCCTCGCGCCGGGTCTCGGTGCCGATCAGGGGATGGAGGATGCCCTCGAGCGCGCGCTTGGCCTCGGGGTCCTGGAACACGATCTCGCGCATGCGGGCGCGGTCGAGGCCGCCGTCGGGCCGCAGCACCGCGGTGCCGAAGCGGGCCTCGAGGGCCGGCATCGCGATGCCGCCGGGCTCGGCGATGCGGCGTGCGATGGCGTCGGTATCGACCAGCACCGCGCCCTCGGCCACCAGCAGGCCCGCGACGGTGCTCTTGCCGCTGCCGATGCCGCCGGTGAGGCCGATGCGCCGGATCATGGGAGGGGCGCGGCTTTCAGTGCAGCCAGGGGCCGAGCGGGAAGGCGAAGGGCGCCCATTGCTTGACGGCGCCGGGGCCGATCACGAGGCAGACCAGGCCCGCGCCCGCGAGGAAGGGGCCGAAGGCGATCGGGATGTCCTTGTGGGCCAACTTGCCCGCGATGCGCATGCCCAGGCCCAGCACGGCGCCCACGAGCGACGACACCAGGATGATCGCGATCAGGTAGTCGGCACCGAGCCATGCGCCCAGCGCCGCCAGCAGCTTGAAGTCGCCGTAGCCCATGCCTTCCTTGCCCGTGACGAGTCGGTAGCCATGGTAGACCAGCCAGAGGCTCAGATAGCCGAACACCGCGCCCCAGACCGAGAGCTGCAGCGAGGTGCCGGTCCAGCCCGCGGCCGCGCCGATCAGGCCGAGCCACAGCAGCAGGTAGTTGATCGAGTCGGGCAGGAACTGGGTGTCGAAGTCGATCAGGAACTGGCAGACCAGCAGCGCCGCGAAGGCCGCCCACAGCGCGCCCGTCGGCGTGAGGCCGAAGCGATGGCCGCACAGCGCGAACAGCGCGGCGGTGGCCAGCTCGACCAGCGGATAGCGCGGGCTGATCCGCGTCTTGCAGGCACCGCAGCGGCCGCGCAGCGCGAGGTAGCTCAGCACCGGGATGTTCTCGTACCAGCGGATTTCGTGGCCGCAGCCGCCGCAGCGCGAGCGGGGGCGCGTGAGGTCGAAGCGCGGCAGCTTCTCGAGCTCGATCGCGGCCTTGTCGGCCGCGGCCTCGAGGCCGGCCGGCGGCTGCGCCTTCGGGCCGAAGACCAGCGACCAGAGCGAGGGCATGTCCTTCGAGCTCATGAGGTTCGCGACCGCGTCGTTGAGCCAGTCGCGGTACATCATCACCGGCGTACGGTAGATCACCACGTTGAGAAAGCTGCCGATCAGCAGACCGAGGACGCCGGCCAGCGCGGCGTCGAATCCCTGCGACACCGGCATCAGACGACCTGGCCGAGCTTGAAGATGGGCAGGTACATCGAGACCACGATGCCGCCGATGATCACGCCGAGGAAGACGATGATGATCGGCTCCATCAGGCTCGAGAGGCCGGCGACCATGTCGTCGACCTCGGACTCGTAGAAGTCCGCGGCCTTGCCGAGCATGTGGTCGATGGAGCCCGATTCCTCGCCGATGGCGGTCATCTGGATCACCATCGAGGGGAACAGGTTGACGTTGGTCATCGCATTCGTGAGGCTGGTGCCGGTCGACACCTCCTGCTGGATCTTGGCCGTGGCGTCGCCGTACACGGTGTTGCCCGAGGCGCCGCCGACGGAGTCGAGGGCTTCGACCAGCGGCACGCCCGCGGCGAACATGGTGGCCAGGGTGCGCGTCCAGCGCGCGACGCAGGACTTCTCGATCAGCGCGCCGAAGATCGGCACCCGCAGCAGCAGGCGGTCCATGACCCGTTGCACGCGCTCGTTGCGCTTCCAGGCCTGGAAGAAGAAGTAGAGGCCGCCGCCGATCACGCCGAAGATCAGCCACCAGTAGGCCACGAAGAACTCGCTGACGGCCATCACGAAGAGCGTGGGGGCGGGCAGGTCGGCGCCGAAGGAGCTGAACACCTGCTTGAAGGCCGGGATCACGAAGATCATGATGATCGCCACCACCACGAAGGCCACCACGACCACCGAGGTCGGATACATCAGCGCCGACTTGATCTTCGACTTGATCGCCTCGGTCTTCTCCATGTAGGTGGCGAGGCGGTCGAGCAGCTCCTCGAGGATACCGGCTGCTTCGCCGGCCTCGACCAGGTTGCAATAAAGGTTGTCGAAGTACTTCGGGAACTTGCGGAACGCCGACGACAGCGAGGTACCGGTCTCGACGTCGCTGCGGATGTCGTTGAGCAGCTTGGCGACGCTGGGATTAGCGTTGCCGCGGCCCACGATGTCGAAGGACTGCAGCAGCGGCACGCCGGCCTTCATCATGGTGGCGAGCTGGCGCGTGAAGATCGCGATGTCCTTGGGCTTGATCGTCTTGCCCGAGCGCGTGCGGCGCTTCTTGATCTTGGTCGCGAGCACGCCCTGGCGCCGCAGCGCGGCCTGCACCTGGTTTTCGCCGCCGGCACGCAGTTCGCCGCGTACCAGCTTGCCGTTGCGATCCTTGCCTTCCCACTCGAAGACGAATTCCTTGACGTCGCGCCGTTGCCGGTTTGTCGTCGATGCTGCTGTGGCCATTCGGTTCGATCTCCGCTTCCGATGTGTTCGTTATAGGTTGGTGACCGCCACCACTTCCTCGAGCGAGGTCAGGCCCTGCATCACCTTGCGCAAGCCCGACTTGCGCAGCGAGCGCACGCCTTCGGCTTCCGACTGCTGCGCGATGTCGAGCGCGCTGCCGTCGCGCAGGATGATCTCCTGGATCGCCTCGGAGATCGGCATCACCTGGTAGATGCCGACCCGGCCCTTGTAGCCGCCGGTGCAGGCCGCGCAGCCCACGGGCCGGTAGGGCTTCCAGCTGCCGTCGACCTCGTGCTCCTGGAAACCGGCCTCGATCAGCGCCTCGCGCGGGATGTCCGCGGGCGTGCGGCAGGTCATGCACAGCCGCCGCGCGAGCCGCTGGGCGGTGATCAGGATCACGCTCGATGCGATGTTGAAGGGCGCGATGCCCATGTTGCGCATCCGCGTGAGCGTGGTGGGCGCGTCGTTGGTGTGCAGCGTCGACAGCACCAGGTGGCCGGTCTGCGCGGCCTTGATCGAGATGTCGGCGGTTTCGAGGTCGCGGATTTCGCCGACCATGATGATGTCCGGGTCCTGCCGCAGGAAGGCCCGCAGCGCGGCCGCGAAGGTCAGGCCGGCCTTCTCGTTCACGTTGACCTGGTTGACGCCCGGCAGGTTGATTTCCGACGGGTCTTCGGCGGTCGCGATGTTCACGCCCGGCTGGTTCAGCAGGTTCAGGCAGGTGTAGAGCGACACCGTCTTGCCCGAGCCGGTCGGCCCGGTCACGAGCACCATGCCATAGGGTCGGCTGATCGCGTGCAGCAGGCGTTCCTTCTCGTCGGCGTCGTAGCCCAGCGCATCGATGCCCATGCGCGCGCTGCTGGGGTCGAGAATCCGGACCACGATCTTCTCGCCGAACAGCGTGGGCAGCGTGCTCACGCGGAAGTCGATCACGCGGTCGGGGCCGATCTTGAGCTTCATGCGCCCGTCCTGGGGCACGCGCTTCTCGGAGATGTCGAGCCGCGAGATGACCTTGATGCGCGACGCCAGCTTGTCCTTGATCACGGTGGGCGGGCTCGCGACCTCGCGCAGTTCGCCGTCGACCCGGAAGCGCACGCGGTAGTGGTGCTCGTAGGGCTCGAAGTGGATGTCCGAGGCGCGCATGCTGACCGCGTCGAGCAGCATCTTGTGCAGGAAGCGCACGACCGGCGCGTCCTCGACCTCGGCGATAGCCTGTTCGTTGGCGTCGCCGGCGGTGTCGGCCGTGACGTCGTCGAACTCGAACTCGGTACCGACGATGCTGTTGATGGTTTCGGCCGCGCTCGCGGCGGCGGCCTCGACCATGCGCGAGAGCTTGTCGTACTCGGCGATGACCCAGTCCACGCCCATCTGGGAGGCGAACTTGATCTTCTCGGCCGCCTGCTGGTCGGACGGGTCGGCCGTGGCGACGATCAGGCGGTTGTTGCGCTTGCTGAGGACGACGATGCGATAGGCCTGGCAGAGCTTGGGATCGAGCAGGTCCTTCGGCAGGCGCTGGTGGTCGATGGCGTCGAGGTCGAGCAGCGGGGCGCCGAACGCATTCGAGAGCGTGTGGGCGAGGTCGGCGGCAGAGACGGCGCCGGTGCCCGTGAGCTCGGCGATGAAACTGGAGCGGCTGCTCAGCGACTTCTGATAGAGATCTTCCGCGGTCTTCGCGGGCAGCTTGCCGGCCGAAACCAGCGCGCGTGCAAGCCCTGGCAAGGCGACTTGCGGGTTTTCTTTAACGGGAAGTTCGGCTGCAGCCATCAGCGAATGCAAGAGATGTGAGAAATTGCTTCACGATCATCGCTGAACACTCCGGTGCTGTAAATCGCCGTACAGCAACAGAAAATGGCATTCTGAAGGTTTATGCCAGTCTCGAAAAGACTGGTCGGGGTGAGAGGATTCGAACCTCCGGCCTCTACGTCCCGAACGTAGCGCTCTACCAGGCTAAGCTACACCCCGATGGTGCGAAAAGTCAGTCGTCCTTGGCCAACTCGTAAGAGGTGTCAGGCACGCCGCTCAAGCAGCTGAGCCGCTAATTGTAGCAAACCTGAAGCGTGCGAATTGGCCGCGAAGCCGTCGAGTGCAGAAATAGCACGCTGAGCCTCCGCCGCAGCCGCCGCGCGCGACGCATCGAGGGCGCCCGTTTCGCGCACGATCTCGACGATCTTGCCCAGCTGGGCGGTGTCGCCCGCCTCGATGGCGGCACGCACCAGCGCGCTCTGCGCCGCGCTGCCGCGCTGCATCGCGAAGATCAGCGGCAGCGTGGTCTTGCCTTCGCGCAGGTCGTCGCCGAGATTCTTGCCGGTCTCGCTGGCATCGCCCGCGTAGTCGAGCACGTCGTCGATCACCTGGAAGGCCGTGCCCAGCGCCTGCCCGTAGGTGGCGCAGGCTTCCTCGACCTCGGGCGTCACGCCCGCCAGCACGGCGGCCAGGCGCGTGCTGGCCTCGAACAGCTTGGCGGTCTTGGAGCGGATGACGCGCAGGTAGGCCGACTCGTCGAGCGAGGCGTCGTGCATGTTCATCAGCTGCAGCACCTCGCCTTCGGCGATCACGTTGGTCGCTTCGGCCAGGATCTGCATCACGCGCATGTTGTTGGCATCCAACATCATCTGGAAGGCGCGCGAATAAAGGAAGTCGCCGACCAGTACGCTGGCGGGATTGCCGAAGGATTCGTTGGCGGTCGGGCGGCCGCGGCGCAGCGTGGATTCGTCGACCACGTCGTCGTGCAGCAGCGTGGCGGTGTGGATGAACTCCACCACGGCCGCGAGATTGAAGCGCTGTTCGCCGGTGTAGCCGAGCGCGCCGGCCATCAGCAGCAGCAGGGCCGGCCGCAGGCGCTTGCCTCCGGCGGAGATGATGTATTTGGAGACCTGGCTGACCAGCGGTACCCCGGTGTCGAGGCGGTTGGAGATCACGCGGTCGACTTCGACCATGTCACCGGCGATCAGGCCGAGGACTGCGGCGGTGGGGGAGGTGTCGGCGGCGGGAACTGACAAAGCGTGGGCGCTGGGCGCTGCTGAATACAGGGATGGCGCGTACGCCGGAAGGCGCCGATTATAGGGAGCGGGAGGAGGCGGCCGGCCTGGACCGACTGCTTGGGCATGTGAGCGTACGCAAACCGTGCTATAGTCTTGGGCTCTGCGGAATTCGCCGCGGAGACTCCATCCTCAAGAGGTTCACATGTACGCGGTCATAAAAACCGGTGGCAAGCAGTATCGCGTTGCTTCCGGCGAGAAAATCAAAGTAGAACAGATTGCTGCGGACGTTGGCCAGGAAATCGTGATCGACCAGGTTCTGGCCGTCGGAAACGGCGCTGAAATCAAGGTTGGCACGCCCCTGGTGTCCGGTGCAACGGTGACGGTCACGGTACTGTCGCACGGCAAGCACGACAAGGTTCGCATCTTCAAGATGCGCCGTCGCAAGCACTATCAGAAACGTCAAGGCCATCGCCAGCAGTTCACCGAGCTGCAAATCGGCGCGATCGCCGGTTAAGGAGCAGACTCCATGGCACAGAAAAAAGGCGGCGGCTCCACGCGAAACGGGCGCGATTCCAAGCCCAAGATGCTCGGCGTGAAGGCCTTCGGCGGCCAACTGATCAGCGCCGGCTCGATCATCGTGCGCCAGCGCGGTACCCAGTTCCACCCCGGCGTGAACGTCGGCGTGGGCAAGGACCACACGCTGTTCGCCCTCGTCGACGGCCACGTGTCGTTCGGCTTCAAGGGTGCGCTCAACAAGCACATGGTCAATGTGACGCCGGCGGCCTGAGCCTCCAGCCACTTCGACTGTCTCGAAGCCCCGCTTTGCCGGGGCTTCTTCATTTGTAAACTGGACATCCCATGAAGTTCGTCGACGAAGCCTTCATCGACATCGCCGCCGGCGATGGCGGCAACGGCTGCGTGTCGTTCCGCCATGAGAAGTACAAGGAATTCGGCGGCCCCAACGGTGGCGATGGCGGGCGCGGCGGCCATGTGTTCGCCGTGGCCGACTCGAACCTCAACACGCTGGTGGATTTCCGCTACTCGCGCCGGCACGAAGCCAGGCGCGGCGAGCACGGCATGGGCTCCGACATGTTCGGCGCCGCGGGCGACGACATCACGCTGAAGATGCCGGTCGGCACGATCATCAGCGACGCCGAGACCGGCGAGGTGCTCTACGAGCTGCTGACGCCGGGCGAGGTCATCACCATCGCCAAGGGTGGCGACGGCGGCTTCGGCAACCTGCGCTTCAAGAGCGCCATCAATCGCGCGCCCCGGCAGAAGACGCCCGGCTGGCCCGGCGAGCGCAAGAGCCTCAAGCTCGAGCTCAAGGTGCTGGCCGACGTGGGCCTGCTGGGCATGCCGAACGCCGGCAAGTCGACCTTGATCAGCGCGATCTCGAACGCGCGCCCGCGCATCGCCGACTACCCGTTCACCACGCTGCATCCCAACCTCGGCGTCGTGCGCGTCGGCCCCGAGCAGAGCTTCGTGGTGGCCGACCTGCCCGGTCTGATCGAAGGCGCCTCCGAGGGCGCCGGCCTCGGCCACCTGTTCCTGCGCCACCTGCAGCGCACCCGCTTGCTGCTGCACGTGGTCGACCTCGCGCCCTTCGACGAGGGCATCGACCCGGTCGCGCAGGCCAAGGCGATCGTCGGTGAACTCAAGAAGTACGACGCGCAGCTCTACGAGAAGCCGCGCTGGCTGGTGCTCAACAAGCTGGACATGATCCCCGAGGACGAGCGCGCCGCGCGCGTGAAGGACTTCGTCAAGCGCCTGCGCTTCAAGGGCCCGGTGTTCGAGATCTCCGCGCTGACCCGCGAGGGTTGCGAGCCGCTCGTGCATGCGATCTACCAGCAGGTGAAGGCGCAGCAGGTGGCCGAGCAGCCGCCGGCCGAGATCGATCCGCGCTTCGTCGAACTGCCGCCCGAAAAGCCTTGAGCGGGCCTCGGCCCGGCTTCTGCATTGCTATTGAATAAATAGCATAATCGTCAGTCTTCACGCCAGCTACAGCCTTCCATGACCTCGAATACCGGATCCACAGCCCTGCGGGACGCCCGCCGCATCGTCGTCAAGGTGGGCTCGAGCCTCGTGACGAACGAGGGCCGCGGCCTCGACGAGGGCGCCATCGGCGAGTGGTGCCGGCAGCTGGCCGCGCTGGTGCGCGACGGGCGCGAGGTGGTGATGGTGTCGAGCGGCGCCATCGCCGAAGGCATGAAGCGCCTCGGCTGGAAGACCCGGCCGCACGAGGTGCACGAACTCCAGGCCGCCGCGGCCGTCGGCCAGATGGGCCTGGCCCAGATGTACGAGACCAAGCTGCGCGAGAACCGCATCGGCAGCGCGCAGGTGCTGCTCACGCATGCCGACCTGGCCGACCGCGAGCGCTACCTCAATGCCCGTTCGACCCTGGTGACGTTGCTGCGGCTCGGCGTGGTGCCGGTCATCAACGAGAACGACACAGTGGTCAACGACGAGATCAAGTTCGGCGACAACGACACGCTCGGCGCGCTGGTCGCGAACCTCGTGGAGGCCGATGCGCTGGTGATCCTCACCGACCAGCGCGGTCTCTATTCGGCCGATCCGCGCAAGGACCCCGAAGCGAAGTTCATCCACGAGGCCGCCGCGGGCGACCCGGCGCTCGAGGCCATGGCCGGCGGTGCGGGCTCGAGCATCGGCAAGGGCGGGATGATCACCAAGATCCTCGCGGCCAAGCGCGCGGCCGGCTCGGGCGCTTCCACCGTGATCGCCTGGGGCCGCGAGACCGACGCATTGCTGCGCCTCGCGCAAGGCGAGGCGATCGGCACGCTGCTGGTGGCGCAGACCGCGAAGCACCAGGCGCGCAAGCGCTGGATGGCCGACCATCTGCAACTGCGTGGCGCCGTGATCGTCGATGCCGGCGCGGCCGCCAAGGTGCGCGCCGAGGGCAAGAGCCTGCTGCCGATCGGCATGACGGGCGTGTCGGGCGAGTTCTCGCGCGGCGACGTGATCGCGGTGCGCGACGCCGAGGGCATCGAGCTGGCGCGTGGCCTCGCCAACTACTCGAGCGTCGAGGCGCGGCTGCTGTGCCGCAAGCCCTCGGCCGAGTTCGAGCGGCTGCTGGGCTACGCGGCCGAGCCGGAAATGGTGCACCGGGACAACATGGTGCTGATGCCGGTCTGAGGCTCGCCTCGACCCGCGCCAAAGAAAAAGGCCCCGATCGGGGCCTTTTTTCATCGTGCCGGCGTGCCGCTCACTGCACTTCGCGCACCGGATTGCGGATGTACTGGACGATCTCGCTGGCCGTCGAGCGCGGTGCGCTGTCGCGGCACAGGCCCTGGGTCGCGATGGCCCAGGTGTAGCGCGAGTTGAGGTCGGTGATGCGCTTCCACTCGGGCGCCTTGGCCAGCTCCCAGGCATTGCCGCTGTAGCGCGCATAGCTCTTCATCTCGCCGGTCTTGCAGCGCACGCCGTCGTAGAAGGCGTTGACCGTGCCGCCGGACTTGCTGCTTGCCACCACCACGTAGCGCACGATGCCGTCGGGCGTGATCGTGATGGTCTGCGGGTCGATGCCGAACTTCAGCGTCATGTAGGGCGGCATCTCGATCGGCACCAGGCGGTTCTGGTCGAAGGCCGGCGGTGGCGGTGCCGCCGATTCCTGCCATTCGCCATCCGACACCGTGGTCTTGGGCGGTGGCGGCATGCCGCCTTGCGCCCAGTCGGGGTTGTCGGTGTTGTGCTGGCCCGAGCCGCAGGCCGCCAGCAGCAGGGCGCTCGCGAGAACGAGCGCCGGGCTAGCGCGGCGTGGGAGGCTGCGCAGCGGATGCGGACGGGAAGACGGGTGCGTCGGAAGAGTCGGTCGCAGGTTTGACATTGGGATCCGGGTCGAAGCTCGCGCCCGGAGGCAGTTCGAAGTTGGCGTCGTGGCCGCCCGCGGAAGGATGGCGCTCGAACTCTCGGGCGCGCACGTTGCTGCGCAGGAAGCGGTTGCGGAAATCCTGCCGTGGCAGGTAGCGAGCAAGCTCGGTGAGCGCCATTTCGTAGACGCCCCGTTTGAATTCGACGACCACGTCGAGCGGCACCCAGTAGTCGTGCCAGCGCCAGGCGTCGAATTCGGGATGGTCCGTGGCACGCAGGTTGAGATCCCAGTCGTGGCCGACCAGTTGCAGCAGATACCAGATTTGTTTCTGGCCCTTGTAGTGACCTCGTGCGTCTCGTCGGATGAACCGATCCGGCACCTCGTAGCGCAACCAGTCGCGGGTACGGGCCACGATACGCACGTGCTCCGGATGGAGACCCACTTCCTCGTGCAATTCCCGGAACATGGCTTGCTCGGGACTTTCGCCGCGGTCGATGCCGCCTTGCGGAAACTGCCAGGAATGCGTGCGGATGCGTTTGCCCCAAAAAACCTGGTTTTTCTGGTTGAGCAGGATGATGCCGACGTTGGGCCTGAAGCCGTCCCGGTCGAGCATAATCAAACCCCAATTTTTGAACTGAGTCGATTATGCATGCCGGGTTGCACTCGGCAAGCGACCGGTTCCGGGCTCTCAGGGTCTCTACGGAGACCGTCGTCCGTCTCGTTTCACTCCGAACCAGCACCGCATTTCCGATGAAAGCATCCCGTTTCTTCGTCTCCACCCTCAAGGAAGCGCCGGCCGATGCCGAGGTGGCGAGCCACCGTCTCATGATGCGCGCGGGCATGATCAAGAAGGTCGGCACCGGCATCTACACGTACATGCCCATGGGCCTGCGCGTGATCCGCAAGGTCGAGGCGATCGTGCGCGAGGAGATGAACCGCGCCGGCGCGGTCGAGATGACGATGCCGGTGGTGCAGCCCGCCGAACTCTGGGAGGAGTCGGGCCGCTTCGACAAGATGGGCCCCGAGCTGCTGCGCATCAAGGACCGCCATGACCGCGACTTCGTGGTGCAGCCCACCAGCGAAGAGGTGGTGACCGACATCGCGCGCCAGGAGATTCGCAGCTACAAGCAGCTGCCGAAGAACTTCTACCAGATCCAGACCAAGTTCCGCGACGAGCGCCGTCCGCGCTTCGGCCTGATGCGCGGGCGCGAATTCATCATGAAGGACGCCTACAGCTTCGACCGCGACCTCGACGCGGCCAAGGCCAGCTACCAGGCGATGGCGCAGGCCTATCGCAACATCTTCGACCGCTTCGGCCTGCGCTACCGCGCCGTGGCGGCCGACAGCGGCGCCATCGGCGGCGATCTCAGCGAGGAATTCCAGGTCATCGCCGCCACCGGCGAGGACGCGATCGTCTACTGCCCCGACAGCGACTACGCGGCCAACATGGAGAAGGCCGAGGCGCTGGCCCCGGCCGGCCCGCGTCCCGCCGCCGCCAACGCGCTCGAAAAGACGCCCACGCCCGGCAAGAGCACCTGCGAGGACGTCGCCGTGCTGCTCGGCGTGCCGCTCGCCACCACCGTGAAGTCGCTGGTGCTGGCCACCGACATCGTCGACGAGGCCGGCAACATCACGGGCTCGCAGGTCTGGCTGCTGCTGCTGCGCGGCGACCACGAGATGAACGAGATCAAGGTCAGCAAGCTGCCCGGCCTCGACAAGGGCTTCCGCTTCGCGACCCTGGCCGAGATCGATGCGCACTTCGGCTGCAAGCCGGGCTACCTCGGCCCGCTGAACCTCAAGAAGCCGGTGAAGCTGGTGGCCGACCGCGAAGTCGCGCTGATGGCCGACTGGATCACGGGCGCCAACGAGATCGACTTCCACATGACCGGCGTCAACTGGGGCCGCGACCTGCCCGAGCCCGAGCTGGTGGCCGACCTGCGCAACGTGGTCGCGGGCGATGCCTCGCCCGACGGCAAGGGCGTGCTGGCGATCGAGCGCGGCATCGAGGTGGGCCACGTCTTCGTGCTGGGCACCAAGTACAGCAAGTCGATGAACGCCACCTTCCTCGACGAGGCCGGCAAGCCGCAGTTCCTCGAGATGGGCTGCTACGGCATCGGCATCACGCGCCTGCCGGCGGCCGCCATCGAGCAGAACCACGACGAGCGCGGGATCATCTGGCCTGATGCGATCGCGCCGTTCACCGTGGTGGTGTGCCCGATCGGCATGGACCGCAGCGCCGAGGTCAAGGCCGCGGCCGAGGCGCTCTACGAGGAGCTGCTCGCCAAGGGCGTCGACGTGCTGCTCGACGACCGCGGCGAGCGCCCGGGCGCGATGTTCGCCGACTGGGAGCTGATCGGCGTGCCGCACCGCGTGGTGATCTCCGACCGCGGCCTCAAGGAAGGCCAGCTCGAATACCAGCATCGCCGCGACACTGCCGCGACCAAGGTGCCGGCCGCCGGCATCGCGGACTTCATCGCGGGCAAGCTCGCGGCATGAGCCTTGCGGGCGGCTTCTCGCGGCGCCATTGCATCGGGGCCGCGGCGGGCGCCCTCGCGGCGCTGTCGCTGCCGCGCCCCGCACTGGCCGGCGCGCAGATCGAGGAGCCGCTGATCGACTCGGTGCGCACGGCGCTGAGCTCGGCCATCCACAACAAGGCACCGCCGGTGCCGCAGTTCGCGAACACCGAGGCGCGCCTCGCCTACCTGCGCTGGCTCGGCGAGATGAGCGAACGGCTCAAGAAGAAGATCGCCGACGCACCCTCGCGCATCGAATTCCTGCAGACGGTCTGGTACGAGGCCAGGCGCTCGGGGCTCGACGTGAGCCTGGTGCTCGGGCTGATCCAGGTCGAGAGCAACTTCCGCAAGTTCGCGGTGTCGAGCGCGGGCGCGCGCGGCTACATGCAGGTCATGCCGTTCTGGACCCGCGTGATCGGCGACAGCGACCCGGCCAAGCTGTTCCACATGCAGACCAACCTGCGCTTCGGCTGCGTGATCCTGCGCCACTACCTCGACCGCGAGAGCGGCGACCTGTTCATGACGCTGGGCCGCTACAACGGCAGCCGCGGCAAGGCGCCGTACCCGAACGCGGTGTTCTCGAACCAGCGGCTGTGGGCCTGGGCCGATCGCGAGCGCGAGATCGAGCGCAAGGAACAGGACAAGGCCCGTTCCGCGGCCTGACCCGGGTGCGGGCCGTCAGGTCTTGGTGACCATCACCTGGTCGATGCGGTAGCTGTCGACGTCCATCACCTCGAAGGTATAGCCCCCCCAGCTCACGCTGTCGGTGCGCTTGGGAACGCGGCGCAGCATCACCATCAGGAAGCCCGCGAGCGTCTCGTACTCGTCGGCATGCGGCAGCTCGTCGATGTGCAGCGCGCGCTGCACGTCCTGGATCGGCGTGATGCCGTCGATCAGCCAGGAGTTCTCGTCGCGGCGCACGATCTGCTCCTCGTCGGGCGTGGACACCAGGTCGCCCATCACCGTGCTCATCACGTCGTTGAGCGTGATCACGCCCACCACCAGGCTGTACTCGTTGACGATGATCGCGAAGTCTTCATGGGCCTGCTGGAACTGCTCGAGCACCTCGGTCAGCGACAGCCGGTCTGGAATCACCAGCGCCTTGTGCAGCGGCAGCCCCTGGTCGAAGGCCAGCGGCTGGCCGCTGAGCACGCGCTGGAACATGTCCTTGGCGTCGACGTAGCCCAGCACGTGGTCGATGTCGCCGTCGCACACCGGGTAGGCCGAGAAGGGCTCGGCCACGATGCGCGCGCGCAGCACCGATTCGGGGTCGTCGTGCAGGAACCAGGCGATGCTGTCGCGCGCGGTCATCACGCTGCTCACGAGCCGCGTCTCGAGCTCGAACACGTTGGCGATCACCTGCTGCTCGCGCACGGCGAGCACCCCGGCCCGCGCGCCGGCCTCGGTCATCGCGAGGATGTCGGCCGACGTGATCTTGTCGTCGCGCGCCATCGGCATGCCCAGCAGCTTGAACAGCAGGTCGGTGCAGGCGGTGAACAGCCACACCAGCGGCTTGAAGGTGGTGATCAGCAGCTGCATCGGCTTGGCGATGCGCACCGCCAGGCGCTCGGGGTCGTTCATGCCCAGCCGCTTGGGGAACAGGTCGGCGAACACCAGGAACACCGCGATGATGGTCACGAAGGAGCACAGGAAGCCCGCGCTCTGCGCGCCCTCGGGGCCGAGCCAGCCCGTGAACAGGCGCGCGAAGTAGGGGCTCAGCGCGCCTTCGCCGACCACGCCGCCGAGGATCGCGACCGCGTTGAGGCCGATCTGCACCACGGTGAAGTAGTAGCCCGGCTGCTCCTGGATGCGCAGCACGAGGTCGGCGCGCGCGTCGCCGTCGTCGGCCATCTGGCGCAGGCGCAGCCGGCGCGAGGCGGCCAGCGCGATCTCGGCGAGGGAGAAGAAGGCGCTCATCGCGATCAGCAGCGCGATGACGAGCAGGCTTTGGGTCAGGGTCATGGTGTTCACCAGCAGACCCCGATGGTGCCATGGCGCAGGGGGCGCCCGCCACGGGCGCGACCCGCGGGAGAAAGGGCGCTCAGACCCCGCCGTGCGGATGGGTCGGGTCGACCCACAGCACCGACTCGGGCTTCTCGACCGGTTCGATGTCGAGGTTCACCGCGACGGCCTCGCCGTCGCTGCGGCACAGCACGCACTCGAGCGTCTCGGTCGGGCTGGCGTTGATTTCCTGGTGCGGCACGTAGGGCGGCACGTAGATGAAGTCGCCCGGCCCGGCCTCGGCTGTGAACTCGAGCTGCTCGCCCCAGCGCATGCGTGCGCGGCCGCGCACGACGTAGATCACCGATTCGAGGTGGCCGTGGTGGTGGGCGCCGGTCTTGGCGTCGGCATGGATGGTGACCGTGCCGGCCCAGAGCTTCTGCGCGCCAACGCGCGCGAAATTGATCGCCGCGGCCCGGTTCATGCCGGGCGTCTGGGCGGTGTTGACGTCGAGCTGGTTGGCCGCGATCACCCGCACGCCGTCGTGCTTCCACGCCGGGGCCGCAGCCTCGTCGTGCGGATGTCCGTGGTCGTGATCGTGGCCGTGGCTCATCGCCGGGCCCGGATCAGGCAGCGTCGCCGGCCAGCACCTTCTGCAGTTCGCCCGACTCGTACATCTCCATCATGATGTCCGAGCCGCCGACGAATTCGCCCTTGACGTAGAGCTGCGGGATGGTGGGCCAGTTGCTGTAGTCCTTGATGCCCTGGCGGATGCCGTCGTCCTCGAGGACGTTGACGGTCTTGAGCGAACGGGTGTCGACGCCCACGGCCTTGAGGATCTGGATCGCGCGGCCCGAGAAGCCGCACATGGGGAAGCTGGCGTTGCCCTTCATGAAGAGCACGAGATCGTTGGATTTGACGAGGTCGTCGATGCGTTGCTGGGCGTCGGACATGGGGGCTCCTGAAAAGTAGGCTGGAGGGATTATTTCACCGTGCGCCGGATTCCGCCCGAGCAGCGCGCGATGCCTGCCAGGTCCTCGCGGCTTTGCACCTCGGCGAAGCCCTGGGCGGCCAGCAGCTGGCGCACGGCGGGGGCCTGGTCGTGGCCGTGCTCCAGCAGCAGCCAGCCACCTTCGGCCAGGTGCGCGGGCGCGTCGGCAACGATGCGGCGGATGTCGTCGAGCCCGTCGGCGCCGGCCACCAGCGCCGAGACGGGCTCGTGCTGCAGCGCCGGCAGGTGCGGGTCGC
The DNA here is from genome assembly GCF_025376855.1 of Variovorax endophyticus. Classification (NCBI taxonomy): domain Bacteria; kingdom Pseudomonadati; phylum Pseudomonadota; class Betaproteobacteria; order Burkholderiales; family Comamonadaceae; genus Variovorax; species Variovorax endophyticus. Next base: position 73,368 of record NZ_JAHUTH010000025.1, on the reverse strand, counting down.
CGGCGGCGATGTAGGGCGGGTTGCTGGCGATCAGCGCGTAACCCTGGTCCGCGCCTGCCAGCCAGTCGGCCTGGGCGAAGTGCACCGGCAGCTTCAGGCGCTCGGCATTGGCGCGGGCCACCGCGAGCGCGTCGGCGCTGGCGTCCACGGCATCGACCCGTGCATCGGGCCGCGCGTGCTGCAGCGCCAGCGCGATCGCGCCGCTGCCGGTGCCCAGGTCGAGCACGCGCGGCGCGGCCTGGCCTTCGAGGCACTCGAGCGCCCAGTCGACCAGCGTCTCGGTGTCGGGCCGCGGCACCAGCACGCGCGGGTCGACGCGCAGCGCGAGGCCGTGGAATTCCTTCTCGCCCAGCAGGTAGGCCACCGGCTCGCCCGCGAGGCGGCGCAGCAGTTGCGCCGACAGCGCGGTCCACAGCGGCTCGGGCAGCGTGTCGGTGTCGTGCGCGAGCAGCCAGGCGCGGTCGTGCGGCGGCCGGCCCAGCGCATGCAGCAGCAGCAACTGGGCGTCGAGCCGGTCGACGCCCAGCCGCGCGGCCGCGGCCAGCGCCTGGGCCACGGTCGAGGGCGCGAGCGGCTTGGTGCTCATGAGGGCAGGCTCGATTCGAGCTCGGCCAGTTGCTCCGCCTCGCGCGCCGCGCGCAGCGCCGCCAGCACGTCGCCGAGGTCGCCCTCCATGATCGCGAGCAGCTTGTAGAGCGTGAGGTTGATCCGGTGGTCGGTGAGCCGGCCCTGGGGGAAGTTGTAGGTGCGGATGCGGTCGGAGCGGTCGCCGCTGCCGATCAGGCCCTTGCGCAGCGCGGCGTCCTTGGCGGCGCGCTCGCTGCGCTCCTTCTCCTGGATCCGCGCCGACAGCACCTGCAGCGCCTTGGCCTTGTTGCGGTGCTGGCTGCGGTCGTCCTGGCACTCGGCCACGATGCCGGTCGGGATGTGCGTGATGCGCACCGCCGAATCGGTCTTGTTGATGTGCTGGCCGCCGGCGCCGCTGGCGCGGTAGGTGTCGATGCGCAGGTCGGCCGGATTGATCTGCACCGCCTGCGCCTCGTCGGGCTCGGCCAGCACCGCCACCGTGCAGGCGCTGGTGTGGATGCGGCCCTGCGTCTCGGTGGCCGGCACGCGCTGCACGCGGTGGCCGCCCGATTCGAAGCGCAGGTTGCCGAACACCTCGTCGCCCGAGATGCGCACCACCACTTCCTTGTAGCCGCCGAGCTCGCTTTCGTTCTCGCTCACGATCTCGCAGCGCCAGCCGGCGCGCTCGCAGTAGCGCGTGTACATGCGCAGCAGGTCGCCCGCGAACAGCGCCGACTCGTCGCCGCCGGTACCGGCGCGGATTTCGAGGAAGGCGTTGCGCGCGTCGTCGGGGTCCTTGGGCAGCAGCAGGCGCTGCAGCTCGTCTTCCAGCTGCGCGAGCTCGGCCTCGGCCTCGGCGATTTCCTGCGCGGCCATCTCGGCCATGTCGGGGTCGTCGAGCATTTCCTTCGCGCCCGCGATGTCGGCCTCGCGCTGCACGTAGCGCGCATAGCGGCCGGCCACCTGCGTCACCTCGGCATGCTCGCGCGAGATGGTGCGGTACTGCGCCATGTCGCCCATGATGTCCTCGCGCGAGAGCAGGAAGTCGAGTTCGCCGAGGCGGGCGGCATAGCGTTCGAGTTGGTGGCGGAGAAAGGGCTTCACGGCGGAGAGATTCGAAAAAGAGGGGAAGTGCCGCGGCATGGCGGCAAGGCGCATGGAGCCCGTGGCACGCCGTGCCGGGCTCGCGGACGAGCGCCGCTAACGCTCTTTGCGCAGGAACAGGCGCGAGATGGTCTGCGCCGTCTGCTCGCGCGAGGCGGCATCGCCCGCGTGCAGCTCGGCCAGCGCGCCGTGCAGCATCTTCTGCGTGAGCCCGCGCGACAGGGCTTCGAGCACGGCGTCGACCGATTCGCCCTTGGCCAGCAGCTTGCGCGCGCGCGCCAGTTCGGCGGCGCGCCATTCGTCGGTCTGCGCGTTGAGCTGCTGGATCAGCGGCACCGTGCCGCGCTGGCCCAGCCAGTGCATGAAGCTCTGCACGCCGGCGTCGATGATGACCTCGGCCTGCGCCACCGCGGCCTGGCGGTTGGCCTGGCCCTGCTGCACGACCTGCGCGAGGTCGTCCACGGTGTAGAGGTAGATGTCCTCGAGTGCCTTCACCTCGGGCTCGATGTCGCGCGGCACGGCCAGGTCGACCATGAACATCGGGCGGTGCTTGCGCGACTTGAGCGCGCGTTCCACGGCGCCCAGGCCGATGATCGGCAGCGTGCTCGCGGTGCAGCTCACGACGATGTCGAACTCGGCCAGCCGTGCCGGCAGGTCGGCCAGCCGCATCGCCTCGCCGCCGAAGCGCGAGGCCAGCTTCTCGCCGCGCTCGAGCGTGCGGTTGGCGATGGCGATGGACTTCGGCTCCTTGGCCGCGAAGTGCGTGGCCGCGAGGTCGATCATCTCGCCGGCGCCGACGAACAGCACGCGCGTCTGGCGCAGGTCCTCGAACAGCTGGCCGGCCAGGCGCACGGCGGCGGCCGCCATGCTGATCGAGTGCGCGCCGATCTCGGTGGCGGTGCGCACTTCCTTGGCGACCGCGAACGAGCGCTGGAAGAGTTGGTTGAGCGTGCTGCCCAGCGCGCCGGCGGTTTCGGCGGCGCGCACCGCGTCCTTCATCTGGCCGAGGATCTGGGCTTCGCCGAGCACCATCGAATCGAGGCCGCTGGCCACGCGGAAGGCATGGCGCGCGACGTCGCCGTCGTGCAGGGTGTAGGCATGCGAGCGCAGCAGCGCGGGGGCCACGCCGCCGCTCTGGGCCAGCCAGCCGACCGTGTGGTCGATCGCGGCATGGTCGGCGGCGCAGTAGATCTCGGTGCGGTTGCAGGTCGAGATGATGGCGGCCTCGACCTGCGGGTGGCGGCCGGTCGAGAACGAGCTGCGCAGGCTCTGTAGCGTGGGGGCGATCTGGTCGAGGGCAAACGCGAAACGACCGCGCAGATCGAGCGGCGCGGTCGTGTGGTTCAAGCCAAGAGCCCAGACAGACATGTCACGATTATAAAATTTGCGGAGCCCGTCCCGGCACCGTGCTGTCTATGACCTCCATAGCGGCTGGCGGATGACGCTTCCGCCCCTTCCCGAATGTCCGCGCTCGCCCTGCTCAACCACCTCCTCAACTTCGCGCTGCCGGCTGTCTTCGTGGCGGGGGTGCTCGCGCTGTGCGGCCGCTTCCTGATGCCGCGGAAGCCCGGAACGCCCGCCATATGGGCGCAATTCGCTATCAATACGATAGCCGGCGTGCTGGTGCTGTTGGCCGGGCTGGTGGTCACGGGCCACGACGGCCGCATCGCGAGCTATGCCGCGCTGGTGGTGGTCTGCGGCACCGTGCAGTGGCTGCTGCAGCGCGGCTGGCGGCGCTGAGCGGCGGCCTTCAGGTCCGCACCATGTAGTGCGCCGGCGCGGGATAGCTCGCCAGGCGCGCCTGCTGCGCCGCGTCGGCCAGCGCATGCACCGCGTAGCCGTGCCGTTCCCAGAAGCCCAGCGAGGACTGCACCGACACCAGCGCCGAGCGCCGCCAGCCCGCCGCGTCGGCGAAGGCCAGCGCATGCCGCACCAGCGCCGGTCCCAGGCCATGGCCCGAGGCCGCCGGATCGACCGCGAGATCGTGCAGGTAGAGCGCGTCGGCCTGTGTCTCGGGCAGCACCTCGAAATCGCCGTGCAGGGCCGTGAGCTTGCCCACGCGCGAGGGATAGGCCGCGAGGTAGGCGGCCACCCGTCCCGCGTGCTCGACCACCCAGCCGGTGCGCGGCGCCGCGGCGAGCCGGCGCACGATCAGCGCCCCGTCCTCCACGAAGCCCGCGCCGTAGCAGGCGAGCTGGATCGCCAGCACCGCCTGCAGGTCCTCGGGCCGCATCGCGCGCACGACGGTCATGCCAAGAGCAGCTTGTCGTCGTCGAGCTTCTCGCCGCGCGTCTGCTCGAACATGCGCAGCAGGTCGGGCACGTCCAGGCCCGAGCGCTCGGGGCCCGCCACGTCGAGGATCACCTGGCCCTCGTGCAGCATCACCGTGCGCGAGCCGTAGTCCAGCGCCTGGCGCATGCTGTGCGTGACCATCATCGCGGTGAGCTTGCTCTCCTCGACGATGCGCGCCGTGAGCTCGAGCACGAAGGCCGCGGTCTTCGGGTCGAGCGCGGCCGTGTGCTCGTCGAGCAGCAGGATGCGCGAGGGCTTGAGCGAAGCCATCAGCAGGCTCACGGCCTGCCGCTGGCCGCCCGACAGCAGGCCGATGCGGTCGGCCAGCCGGTTCTCCAGCCCGAGCTTGAGGATCGACAGCTTCTCGCGGAACAGTTCGCGCAGGCCGCGATTGAGCGACAGGCCCAGGCCGCGGCGCTCGCCACGCTTCCAGGCCAGCGCCATGTTCTCCTCGATGGTCAGCGCCTCGCAGGTGCCGGCCATCGGGTCCTGGAACACGCGCGCCACCATGCCCGAACGCTGCCAGGCGTTGAGCCGCGTCACGTCCTTGCCGTCGATCTCGATGCGGCCCTTGTCGACGATCAGGTCGCCGCTCACCGCATTGAGGAAGGTCGACTTGCCGGCACCGTTCGAGCCGATCACGGTGACGAACTGGCCGGTGGGAATCTCCAGGCCGAGCCCGCGCAGCACGCGGTTCTCGATCGGCGTGCCCGGGTTGAAGGTCATCTCGAGTTGTTCGGCGCGCAGCATCAGTTCTTCCCCTTGAAAAGCCCGCCGAGCTTGCGCTTGTAGGCAGGCACCAGCAGCGCGAAGGCCACCAGCACGGCGGTCACCAGGTTCAGGTCCTGCGCCTGCAGGCCCATGAAGTCGGTGTTCAGCGCCATCGCGATGAAGAAGCGATAGAGCAGCGCCCCCAGGATGCAGGCCAGCGTGGTGATCACCATGCTGCGCGCGGGCATCAGCGTCTCGCCGATGATCACCGCCGCCAGGCCGATCACGATCGTGCCCACGCCCATCGAGATGTCGGCCGTGCCCTGGCTCTGCGCGAACAGCGCGCCGGCCAGCGCCACCAGCGCGTTCGACAGCGCCAGGCCCGCCATGGTGTGGAAGTCGGTCGAAATGCCCTGGGCGCGCGCCATGCGCGCATTGCCGCCGGTGGCGCGCATCGCCAGGCCGGCCTCGGAGGCGAAGAACAGGTCGACCACGATCTTCGCGGCGATCACGATCAAGAGCAGCAACAGCGGCTTGGCCCACTGCTCGGGCATGCCGCCGAAGCTGGCCATGCTGAACACGGTGGGCTCGGTGATCAGCGCCACGTTGGGCTTGCCCATCACGCGCAGGTTGATCGAGTAGAGCGCGATCATCACCAGGATGCTCGCGAGCAGCTGCATGATCTTGAGCTTCACGTTGAGCCAGGCCGTGACCCAGCCCGAGACGGCGCCCGCGACGCAGGCCACCGCGGTGGCGGCCACCGGGTTCCAGCCGGCCACGATCAGCGTGGCGGCCACGGCGGCGCCGAGCGGGAAGCTGCCGTCCACCGTGAGGTCGGGAAAGTTGATGATGCGGAAGGACATGAAGACGCCCAGCGCGACCAGCCCGAATATCAGGCCGATCTCGATGGCGCCCAGCGAGGCGATGAGGGACATGAGGAGGAAGCTCCCGGCAAGAACGAAAAGACGGGCCGCCCGCAGGACGACCCGTCGCTGGCGATGAGGCCGGGGCTTACTTGGTGTTCACGACCTTGGCGGTCTTCAGCAGCTCGTCCGACAGGGTCACGCCCTGCAGCTTGGCCGCGCCCGGGTTCACCACCAGCTCGAAGTTGGTGCTGGTCTGCGAGGCGATCGCGCCGGGCTTCTCGCCCTTGAGGATGCGCACCACGATCTTGCCGGTCTGGCGGCCGATGTCGGTGTAGTTCAGGCCCAGCGCCGCGACCGCGCCGCGCTCGACGGTGGCGGTGTCGGCCGCCACCACCGGCAGCTTGGCCTGCTGCGCCACCTTCACGATGCCCTCGAAGGCCGACACCACGTTGTTGTCGGTCGGCGTGTAGATCGCGTCGGCCTTGCCGACCAGGCTCTGGGCGGCGGTCGGCACGTCCACGGTGCGCGCGGCGGCGGCTTCCACCACCGTCATGCCGGCGGCCGCGGCGGCCTTCTTGAGGTCAGCCACGATCGCCACCGAGTTGGCTTCGCCGGGGCTGTAGATCACGCCGATGCGCTTGGCGGTGGGCACCACCTGCTTGATGAGGGCGATGTGCTTGTCCAGCGGCGACAGGTCCGACACGCCGGTCACGTTGGTGCCGCTGGCGTCCCAGCTCTTCACCAGCTTGGCGGCCACCGGGTCGGTCACGGCCGAGTAGACGACCGGGATGGTCTTGGTGGCGGCCAGCGTGGCCTGGGCCGAGGGGGTGGCGATCGCGACGATCACGTCGGGCTGGTCGCCCACGTACTTGCGCGCGATCTGGGCCGCGGTGCCCACGTTGCCCTGTGCGCTCTGGTAGGTGAACTTGAGGTTCTTGCCCTCTTCGTAGCCGGCCGCTTTCAGCTCGGCCTTGACGCCGTCGCGCACGGCGTCGAGCGCCGGGTGCTCGACGATGGCGGTCACGGCCACCGACTTGTCGGCCGCGAAGGCGGGCGCGGCGGCGAGCATGCCGAGGGCCAGGGCGGCGGCGACAGGGGTGCGAAGCAGGGCGAATTTCACGTGGGATCTCCGGAAAGAGGGAAGGGGGCGGGTCCGACGCCACGGCTTGCACCGGGGCAGGGAATCGATGGCACGGAAATGCGGCATGCACTTCCACGAGCCTGGAGTCTAGAGCGTGGTTTGCACAATTAAGGTGCATCCCGCGCCAGTGCTTACCCCGCTTTGAGAAATATGATTGCGGCCATCTGCATTTGAAGGAGACGAAATTGCACGAGATCACGCTCGACCGCATCGACAGGAAGATCCTGGAGCATCTGCAAGCGCATGGCCGTGCATCGAACCTCGAGCTCTCCGAAGTGGCCAATCTTTCGCCGGCCCAGTGCCTGCGGCGGCACCGGCGGCTCGAGGAGATGGGCTTCATCAGCGGCTACGCGGCCCGGCTCGACGCGCGCCAGGTGGGGCTCGGCGTGATCGCCTTCATCCACGTGACCATGGCGCGCGGCCACATCGGCGAGCTGCCGAAGTTCCAGGACCTGGTGGCCGACCTGCCGCAGATCCTCGAGTGCTATTCGGTCACCGGCGACTTCGACTACGTCATCAAGGTGGTCGCGCGCGACCTGCACTCGCTGTCGCAGTTCCTGATGGACACGCTGATGCACATGCCGGGCGTGTCGGCGGTGCGCTCGAGCGTGTGCCTCAACGAGGTGAAGTGCACGACCACCCTGCCGCTGGGTTGAGCCGGGCGCGGCCGGCCCTCAGCCCTGCACGCCCGGCAGCGGCGAGGCCGGCGAGGAGGGCACCGGCGAGGGCGCGGTCGAGAGCGCCGAGGGGGCCGCCGGCGCGGCCGCCATCACCAGCGTCGGCGTCGCCATCGGCAGGTCGGCCTGGCGCAGCGCGTCGAGGATGGTGAACAGCAGGTCGCTGCGCACGCCGCCGGCCAGCCGCGGACTCGCCACGTAGGCGATCGCCTGGAAGATCAGCAGCCCGTTCTCGATGCCCTCGAGCGTGAGCGAGGGCGCCGGCGTCTCGAGCACGCCCTCGTGCGCCTTGCAGGCCTCGAGGATCAGGTCGCGCACCTTCTGCGCGTCGGTGGTCAGCGGCATCGGCAGGCGGATCAGCACCCGGCCCTCGGCGTTGGCCAAGGTCATGTTGCGCACGGTCTTGGTGATGAATTCCGAGTTCGGCACGATCAGCGTGGAGCGGTCGCCGAGCTGGATCTCGGTGGCGCGCACGTTGATGCGCCGCACGTCGCCCTCGGCCGTGCCGAGCACCACCCAGTCGCCCACCTTCACGGGCTGCTCGGCCAGCAGGATCAGGCCCGAGATGAAGTTCTGCACGATCGCCTGCAGGCCGAAGCCGATGCCCACCGACAGCGCGCTCGCCACCCAGGCGATGCGCTCGACGCCGATGCCCAGGGCCGAGAGCGAGAACGCGATCACCAGGATGCCGCCCACGTAGCCCAGCAGGGTGCTGATCGAGCTCTGCATGCCGGGCTCGAACTTGGTGGTCGGCAGGTAGCTCGCGGCCAGCCAGCGCTTGAAGATGCGCAGCATCACGAAGCCCACGGCCAGCACCGCCACCGCGCTGAGGATTGCGCCCGGCACGAGCTGGAACTCGCCGATCTTCACGCCGGTGCCGAACTTGCCGCTGCGCTGGAACACCTCGCCGGGGCTGGTGCCCAGCGGCGCGGCCAGCGCGATCAGCATGTAGAAGAACAGCGCCACCCGGCTCAGGCCCGACAGCACGGTGGCGATCTGGTCGAGCGTTTGCGGCGCCAGGCCGAAGCTCTTCTGCAGCCGCTGGCCGAAGCCGCTGCGCGACGACACGGTGGCCATGAACACGTCGTCGGCGAACTTGAACAGCACGTAGAAGGCGGTGGCGACGATGCCGCTCCAGGTGAGCTGCGAGGCCAGGAAGCTCGCGAGCGCCACGTAGCCCACGGCCACCAGTACCCAGATCACGATCATCAGGATGGCGATCAGCGCCACCAGGATGCCGACCCACATCGGCCGCTCGGGCAGGCCCTCGTCGGGCGCGCCGGCGCGCAGCGCCTTGAGCCGGTAGAGCACCGCGCCGACCAGCGCGGTCAGCAGCAGCGCGGTCAGCACGTGCGTGGCGACCACCGCCGAGAGGCTGGCGTCGACCAGCGCGTTGATCTCGGCCGGCGCCCAGGCCAGGGCCGCCACCAGCGCCACCAGCCAGGGCAGGGCCGCGAGCCGCGCGGCCATGGTGTCGGGAATCGGCGGCAGCCGCCACGACGGCCGGCCGGTGGCCAGCAGCGCGCGGCCCAGGCCGATCACGAAGGCCATGAACACCAGCGCCTGCGCCAGCGACAGCATCGCCTTGCGCGCCTGCGGCGCCCAGCCCGCGTGCTGCTCGAGCACGTAGACGAAGCCGTGCGCCGCCAGCGCCACCAGCAGCACGTGCGCCGCGACGATGGCGATCACCAGCAGCGAGCGCCGCAGCCGCCCGGCGGGCAGCAGCTTCACCGCGAGCCGGGTCAGGCCGTGCTCGGCGGCCCAGACGCCCGCGAAGGCCAGCAGCAGCGCGCCGACCAGCGCTGCGATCACCAGCGTGCGGCCCTCGCCGCCGAAGGCGGTGGCGAGGCCCGCCTGCACGCCCGCGGCCATGGCCTGCAGCCGGTCGATGTCGTCGGGCCAGGCCTCCTGCAGGTCGCTCCAGAACTCGCCGGTCAGCGGCGAGGGAGCGCGCTCGGTGAGCTGCGCCTCGAACACCGCGCGGCGCTGCGTCAGCAGGTCGGTGCCGCGCTGGCGTACGTCGATCGCCAGCAGCTTGGCGAGCCGGATGTCGGCGTCGAGCGCGTTGCGTTCCTTGGTCAGGCGCGCGCGCTGGCGCGTGATGTCGGGGTCTTCGCTGGCGCCGGCCGCGGGCGGATTGCCGAGCTCGCCCAGGCGTGCGTTGAGGTCATTGAGCTCGCCGGTGCGCGCCGCCACGAACTTGTCGGCCTGCGCGCCGATCGCGTTGATCTGCGTGAGGCGGCTGCGCGCGTCGTCTTCCGAGCCGGTGGACTGGTCGATCTTCGCGAGCAGCGCGCGCAGCTCGGCCACGGTGGGCGCGGGCGGCGCGGCCGCGAGGTCGGGGTCCTGCTGCGCGAAGGCGGTGCCGCACAGCAGCAGGGCGGCCATCAGGAAGGCCGCGAGACGGGAGGTCCAGCTCATGGACGCATCATAGAAGCCGCACCTGAAGGCCCGGCTTCGCGGCGCGTCACAGCATGTGACGGCGCCGCGTTCAGCGCGCGGGGCTGAACAGGTCGACGCGGTCGGTGATGATGCCGTCGGTGCCCAGGTCGATCAGGCGCTGCGCGGCCCAGTCGTCGTTGACCGTGTAGCTCAGCGCGCGCAGGCCGGCGCCGTGCACCTGCGCCACCACGGCGGCGTCCCACAGCGCATGGTTGCAGACGATGGCCACGCAGCCGAGTTCGCGCGCGGTCTCGAGCCAGCCGTTCCAGAGCGTGTCGAGCAGCAGGCCGCGCGGCAGTTCGGGCGCGGCGGTCGCCGCGCCCTTCAGCGCATCGACCTGGAACGAGGTCAGCAGCGGCGGGACGGCCGCATCGCGCCACAGCGCCGCGGCCTGCCGCGCCACCGCCTCGCCGGTTTCGCGCTCGGTGCCCGGCGTGGGCTTGATCTCGATGTTCAGCAGGTGGCCGTTGGCCAGGCAGAAGCGCGCGAGGTTCTCGAGCGTGGGCAGCGGCTCGCCCGCGAAGGCGCGCGAATGCCAGCCGCCCGCGTCGAGCTGAGCCAGTTCGCTCCAGGGCTTCCGGCCGCCGATGCCTCGGCCGCTGGTGGTGCGTTGCAGCGTGGCGTCGTGCATCAGGAACACCACGCCGTCGGCGCTGAGCTTGGCATCGCATTCGAACATGCGATAGCCGTGCGCGGCGCCGAAGCGGAAGGCCGCGAGCGTGTTCTCGGGCGCGAGCTTGCCGGCGCCGCGGTGGGCGATCCAGCGTGGATAGGGCCAGGGCGTGCTCATTCGGTGCGCTTGCCCGAACCGGCGTCGAACCAATGAAGCTTGTCCTCGCGCGCGGCGATCTTCACCGTGTCGCCCGCCATCGGCGGCCGGTCGGCCTCGTCGGTGCGCATGATGATCTGCTCGTCGCCGATGCGGCCGTAGACCAGGCGCTCGGCGCCCAGCAGCTCGACCTGCTCCACCTGCACCGACCAGCCGTTCTCGTCGAGTGCCATGTGCTCCGGGCGGATGCCCAGGATCTGGCCCGGACGCACGCCCGGCGCGTGGCGCAGCAGGTTCATCGGCGGCGAGCCGATGAAGCTCGCGACGAAGGTGGTGGCGGGGCGCGAATAGACCTCCTCGGGCGTCGCGAACTGGTCCATCACGCCGCCGTTCATCACGATGATGCGCTGCGCCAGCGTCATGGCCTCGACCTGGTCGTGGGTGACGAACAGCGAGGTGATGCCGAGCTCGCGGTGCAGCTTCTGGATCTCGAGGCGGGTCTGCGCGCGCAGCTTGGCGTCGAGGTTCGACAGCGGCTCGTCGAACAGGAACACCTGCGGCTGGCGCACGATGGCGCGGCCCATGGCCACGCGCTGGCGCTGGCCGCCCGAGAGCTCGCGCGGCTTGCGCTCGAGCAGGTGGCCCAGTTCGAGGATCTTCGCGGCCTTGTCCACGCGGACCTTGATCTCGGCCGTCGGCACCTTCGCGATCTTCAGGCCGTAGGCCATGTTCGCGAACACCGTCATGTGCGGATAGAGCGCGTAGTTCTGGAACACCATCGCGATGTCGCGCTCGGAGGGCTCGAGCTGGTTCACCACCTTGTTGCCGATGGCGATCTCGCCGGCGGAGATCTCCTCCAGGCCGGCCACCATGCGCAGCAGCGTGGACTTGCCGCAGCCCGACGGGCCGACGATGACGACGAACTCGTGGTCGGCGATCTCGGCGCTCACGCCGTGGATGACCTGGTTGGCCTTGGGCCCGTGGCCGTAGCGCTTGATGACGTTGCGTAGGGAAATGGCAGCCATGTTTTCAGTTCAGCGTTTTATTTGTCGGTATCGACCAGGCCCTTGACGAACCACTTCTGCATCAGCACCACGACCACCGCGGGCGGCAGCATGGCCAGCACGGCCGTGGCCATCACCACGTTCCAGTCCACCGGCGACTCGCCGTTGCCGATCATGGCCTTGATGCCGACGACGATCGGGTACATGTCCTCGCTGGTGGCGGCGATCAGCGGCCACAGGTACTGGTTCCAGCCGTAGATGAACTGGATCACGAACAGCGCCGCGATGCTGGTCTTCGACAGCGGCAGCAGGATGTCCTTGAAGAAGCGCATCGGCCCGGCGCCGTCGACGCGCGCGGCCTCGACCAGCTCGTCGGGCACCGTCAGGAAGAACTGCCGGAACAGGAAGGTGGCGGTCGCCGACGCGATCAACGGTATCGAGAGGCCGGCGAAGCTGTTGATCATGCCGAGGCTGGCCACGACCTGGTAGGTCGGGCCGATGCGCACCTCGACCGGCAGCATCAGCGTGATGAAGATCAGCCAGAAGCACAGGCCGCGCAGCGGGAAGCGGAAATACACCACCGCGAAGGCCGACAGCAGCGAGATGCTGATCTTGCCGAAGGTGATGACGAGCGTGATGACCGTGCTCACCCAGATCATCCGCGCCACCGACACGTTGGCGCTGGTGCGCCCGCCGCCGGTCAGCGCCGCCTTGTAGGTTTCCCAGAAGTTGCTGCCGGGCAGGATCGGCATCGGCGCCTGCATGATCTCCTGCGGCGTGTGGGTCGAGGCGATGAAGGCCAGGTAGATCGGGAACATCACCAGCAGCACTCCGATGATCATGATCACGTGCGCGAGGATGCCCAGGGAGGGGCGGCGCTCAACCATGGCGGGCCTCCGTGGCGTTGGCCGCGCGGCGCGCGGGGAAGAGGGGATGCATGGGGGCGGTCATCAGTACTGGACCTTCTTCTCGACGTAGCGGAACTGCACCACCGTCAGCGCGATGACGATCACCATCAGCACCACCGACTGGGCCGCGGCGCCGCCGAAGTCCATGCCGCGGAAGCCGTCGAAGTACACGCGGTAGACCAGCGTGGCGGTGTCCTTGCCGGGGCCGCCCTGGGTGGTGGCGTCGATGATCGCGAAGGTGTCGAAGAAGGCGTACACCATGTTGATCACCAGCAGGAAGAAGGTGGTGGGCGTCAGCAGCGGGAACTGGATGGTCCAGAAGCGGCGCATCGGGCGCGCGCCGTCCATGGCGGCGGCCTCGATCAGCGACTTCGGGATCGACTGCAGGCCCGCGAGGAAGAACAGGAAGTTGTAGGAGATCTGCTTCCAGACCGAGGCCATCACGACCAGCGCCATGGCGTGGTCGCCGTTGAGCAGGTGGTTCCAGTTGAACCCGATCTTCTTGAGCCAGTAGGCCACGATGCCGATCGAGGAGGAAAACATGAACGACCACAGCAGGCCGGTCACGACGGGGGCGACCGCGTACGGCAGGATCAGCACGCTGCGATAGAAGCGCGTGCCGCGCACCACGCGGTCGGCGAACACCGCCAGCACCAGGGCGATGCTCAGGCCCAGGACCGTCACCAGCACCGAGAAGACGATGGTCGTGTGGAACGAGGCCATGTAGGTGCTGTCGTTCCACAGCGCCTCGAAGTTGTCCAGCCCCACCCAGGTGATCGAGTTGCCGAAGGCGTCCTGCTGCTGCAGCGACTGCACCAGCGCCTGGCCGGCGGGCCAGAAGAAGAAGACGCCGACGACGATCAGCTGCGGCGCCAGCAATGCCCAGGGCAGCCAGTTCGAACGAAAGATGACGCGTTTTTCCATGGGGCAGGGCGTTCAGGTCACGGACACACTAAATAAGCAAACAGCCAGGACTGCACGGGTCAGCCTGGCTTGTTGCGGGTCAAACGAACCGAAACGAACATTCGTTCGCGCCGATCCGGGTGCGGAGCTTACTTGTTTGCGGCCTGGAATTTCACCAAAAGTTCGTTTCCGCGCTTCACGGCGCTGTCCAGCGCTTCCTTCGGGGTCTTCTTGCCGGTCCAGATCAGCTCGGTTTCCTCGTCCTCGATGGCGCGGATCTGGGGCAGGTTGCCCAGGCGCACGCCACGCGACTTGTCGGTGGTCTTCTTGATCATCTGGTTCACCGCGACGTCGGTGCCCGGGTTTTCCTTGTAGAAGCCGGCCTTCTCGGTCAGCTCGTAGGCGGCCGTGGTGATCGGCAGGTAGCCGGTGCGCATGTGGCTTTCCGACTGCACCTTGGGGCTCGACAGGAAGCTGAAGAACGCGGCCACGCCCTTGTAGTTGGCGGCCGGCTTGCCCGACATCACCCACAGGCTGGCGCCGCCGACGATCGTGTTCTGCGGCGCGCCCTGCACGTCCGGGTAGTAGGGCAGCGCCGATTCGGCGAACTTGAACTTGGCGTCGCGCTTCACGCTGGCATAGCTGCCCGACGAGCCGATGAACATCGCGCATTCACCCGAGGTGAACGAGGTGATCGGCTTGCTGGCGCGGCCCTTGTAGACGAACAGGCCCTGCTTGGACATGTTCGACAGGTTCTCGAAGTGGCGCACGTGCAGCGGCGAGTTGAATTCCAGGCGGGCGTCGAGGCCGCCGAAGCCGTTGTTCTTCGAGGCGTACGAGGTGTTGTGCCAGGCCGAGAAGCTCTCGAGCTGGGCCCAGCTCATCCACGAGGTGGTGAACGGGCACTGGCTGCCGCTGGCCTTGAGCTTGGCGGCCGCCGAGACCACTTCGGGCCAGGTGGCGGGGGCCTTCTCGGGGTCGAGGCCGGCGTTCTTGAAGGCGTCCTTGTTGTAATAGAACACCGTCGTCGAACTGTTGAACGGGAACGACAGCATCTGGCCGTTGGGGGCGGTGTAGTAGCCGGCCACCGCGGGGATGTAGGCCTTGGGGTCGAACTTCTGGCCGCCTTCCTTCATGACGTCCGCCACGGGCTTGATCGCGCCCTTGGAATACATCATGGTGGCGGTGCCCACTTCGAACACCTGCAGGATGTCGGGCGCGTTGCCCGAGCGGTAGGCCGCGATGCCGGCCGCCATCGACTGGTCGTATTCGCCCTTGTAGGTGGGCACGACCTTGTAGTCCTTCTGGCTCTCGTTGAACTGCTTGGCGAGGTCGTTGACCCAGTCGTTGAGGGCGCCGTCCATCGAGTGCCACCACTGGATCTCGGTCTGGGCCTGGGCAAGGGCTGGCACGGCCAGAGCGGCAGCCAGCGTAGAGGCGATGGCGAGCGTCTTGAAGCGCATTAAGACTCCTGTAGGGAAAAGTAAGTAAAACCGGCGATGTTAGGTTACATACGTGACGGTTCTGCGGCTTTGTCGCACGGAGTGCACACGTCGAGAAACCCGGGTAAACCCCCTTGGACGACAGGGCGCTCGCGCGCCGGGCCCCTGCTTGCTGCGCTGCACGATGCTAGCATCGCCCTCCCTTTTTCGGCCTAGCCTGTTGCCATGGCCGGGGCTACCGCGAGCAGCAGCATGAGCAGCAAGACCTCCCTCGACAAAAGCAAGATCAAGTTTCTTCTGCTCGAGGGTATCCACCCCTCGGCCGTGGAGGTGCTCCATGCGGCGGGCTACACCAACGTCGAGTCGCTGCCGGGCGCGCTGCCCGACGAGCAGCTCAAGGCCAAGATCGCCGACGTGCACTTCCTCGGCATCCGCTCGCGCACCCAGCTGACGGCCGAGGTGTTCGCGGCCGCCCACAAGCTGGTGGCCGCCGGCTGCTTCTGCATCGGCACCAACCAGGTCGACCTCGAGGCCGCGCGCGAGCACGGCGTGGCGATCTTCAACGCGCCTTACTCCAACACCCGCTCGGTGGCCGAGCTGGTGCTGGCCGAGGCGATCCTGCTCTTGCGCGGCGTGCCCGAGAAGAGCGCGGTGGCGCACCGCGGCGGCTGGCTCAAGTCGGCCGAGAACGCCTTCGAGATCCGCGGCAAGACGCTGGGCATCGTGGGCTACGGCTCGATCGGCGCGCAGCTGTCGGTGCTGGCCGAGGCGCTGGGCATGCACGTGGCCTTCTACGACGTGGTCACCAAGCTGCCGCTGGGCAATGCGCGCCAGGTGCGCGACCTGCACCAGCTGCTGGCGCAGAGCGACATCGTGACCCTGCACGTGCCCGAGACGCAGGCCACGCAATGGATGATCGGCGCGGCCGAGATCGCGGCCATGAAGGCCGGCTCGATCCTCATCAACGCCTCGCGCGGCACCGTGGTCGAGATCGACGCGCTGGCCGACGCGCTGAAGGAGAAGAAGCTGCTGGGCGCCGCCATCGACGTGTTCCCGGTCGAGCCGCGCAGCAACAAGGACGAGTTCCAGTCGCCGCTGCGCGGACTCGACAACGTGATCCTCACGCCCCACATCGGCGGCTCGACGATGGAGGCGCAGGCCAACATCGGCCTCGAGGTGGCCGAGAAGCTGGTCAAGTACAGCGACAACGGCACCTCGACCTCGTCGGTCAACTTCCCCGAGGTGGCGCTGCCCGCGCATCCGGGCAAGCACCGTCTGCTGCACGTGCACCGCAACGTGCCGGGCGTGCTGTCGGAGATCAACAAGATCTTCTCGGACAACAACATCAACATCTCCTCGCAGTTCCTGCAGACCAACGAGAAGATCGGCTACGTGGTGATGGACATCGACGCCGCCTCCTCGGACCTCGCGCTCGAGAAGCTCGCGAAGGTGCAGGGCACGATCCGCAGCCGCGTGCTGTTCTGATGTTCTGACTTTCTCCCTCCCCCGGCGGGGGAGGGCGCAATACCGGGCGCCAAGGCAGGGAGCGGTCCCCTGACCTAAAATCCCCACCCCGGCTATGGACGCGTGGCGCCCGGCCGAGGCCCCACCCCGATGAATGCTCCGACCGCGTTGAACGCGCTGCTGTCGCAGGCCGCAGAGCCCGCACGACTGCGTGAGATCCCCTACAACTACACCAGCTTCTCCGATCGCGAGATCGTGATCCGCCTGCTGGGCGAGCGCGCCTGGGAATTGCTCCAGACGCTGCGCGCCGAGCGCCGCACCGGCCGATCGGCGCGCATGCTCTACGAGGTGCTCGGCGACATCTGGGTCGTGCAGCGCAACCCCTACCTGATCGACGACCTGCTCGACAACCCGCGCCGCCGCGGCCTGCTGGTCGATGCGCTGCGGCATCGCCTGGCCGAGGTGCAGAAGCGCCGCACGCCCGACAGCGACCTGCCGCGCGACCAGCTCGTGGGCGAGCTCACGGCCCGCGTCGGCGAGGCCGTGCAGGCCTTCGACACCCTGTTCCGCGACGTCGCCGCGCTGCGCCGCAAGGCCACGCGCGTGCTGGGCCGGCTCACGGCCAAGGACAACATCAAGTTCGACGGCCTCTCGCGCGTGGCCCACGTCACCGATGCCACCGACTGGCGCGTGGAGTACCCCTTCGTCGTGCTGTGCCCCGACACCGAGGCCGAGATGGCGCTGCTGGTCAAGGGCTGCATCGAGCTGGGCCTGACCATCATTCCGCGCGGCGGCGGCACCGGCTACACCGGCGGCGCGATCCCGCTGACCTGGAACAGCGTGGTCATCAACACCGAGAAGCTCGAGGCCATGACCGAGGTCGAGCTGGTCGCGCTGCCGGGCCTCGAAGCGCCCGTGCCCACCATCTGGACCGAGGCCGGCGTGGTCACGCAGCGCGTGGCCGACGCGGCCGAGCGCTCGGGCTACGTGTTCGCGGTCGACCCGACCTCGGCCGAGGCCTCGTGCGTCGGCGGCAACGTCGCGATGAACGCGGGCGGCAAGAAGGCCGTGCTGTGGGGCACCGCGCTCGACAACCTGGCCTCGTGGCGCATGGTCACGCCGCAGGCCGAATGGCTCGAGGTCACGCGCATCGGCCACAACCTCGGCAAGATCCACGACGCCGAGAGCGCGCTGTTCGAGCTCCAGTACTTCGCGGCCGACGGCAAGACGCCGCTGCGCACCGAACGCCTCGATATCCCGGGCCGCACCTTCCGCAAGGAAGGCCTCGGCAAGGACGTGACCGACAAGTTCCTCTCGGGCCTGCCGGGCATCCAGAAGGAAGGCTGCGACGGCCTGATCACGAGCTGCCGCTGGGTGGTGCACCGCATGCCGGCGCACACGCGCACCGTCTGCCTCGAGTTCTTCGGCAACGCCAAGGACGCGGTGCCCAGCATCGTCGAGATCAAGGACTTCATGTTCGCCGAGCAGAAGCGCTCGGGCGTGCTGCTGGCCGGCCTCGAGCACCTCGACGATCGTTATCTCAAGGCCGTGGGCTACGCCACCAAGTCGAAGAAGCACGGCGGCCTGCCGAAGATGGTGCTGTTCGGCGACATCGCGGGCGACGACGCCGACGCGGTGGCGCGCGTCACCTCCGAGGTGGTGCGCATCGCCAACTCGCGCAGCGGCGAGGGCTTCATCGCCATCAGCCCCGAGGCGCGCAAGAAGTTCTGGCTCGACCGCAAGCGCACCGCCGCGATCAGCCGCCACACCAACGCCTTCAAGATCAACGAGGACGTGGTGATCCCGCTGCCGCGCATGGCCGAGTACAGCGACGGCATCGAGCGCATCAACATCGAGCTCTCGCTGCGCAACAAGCTCGCGCTGGTCGACGAGCTCGAGAAGTTCTTCGTGCACGGCAACCTGCCGCTGGGCAAGACCGACGATGCCAACGAGATCCCCTCGGCCGAGCTGCTCGAGGACCGCGTGGCGCAGGCCGTGGCGCTGCTGCAGGAGGTGCGCGCGCTGTGGGCTGGCTGGCTCGACGAGGTCGATGCGCTGTTCCCGCAGCTGCAGGACCATTCGCTGCGCGCGAGCTGGAAGACCCAGCTGCGCCAGCCGCTGTCGGCCATCTTCGCGGGCGCCGCCTTCGCGCCGATCCTGGCCGAGTGCACGGCGATCCACAAGCGCGTGCTCAAGGGACGCGTGTGGGTCGCGCTGCACATGCACGCGGGCGACGGCAACGTGCACACCAACATCCCGGTCAACAGCGACAACTACGAGATGCTGCAGACCGCGCACGAGGCGGTCGCGCGCATCATGAAGCTGGCGCGCCGGCTCGACGGCGTGATCTCGGGCGAGCACGGCATCGGCATCACCAAGCTCGAGTTCCTGTCGGACGACGAGCTGCGTCCCTTCGCCGAGTACAAGCAGCGCGTCGACCCCGAGGGCCGCTTCAACAAGGGCAAGCTGCTGCGCGAGCCGGGTGCCGGCGCGCAGTCGCTGCATGCCGACCTGACCAATGCCTACACGCCGAGCTTCGGCCTGATGGGGCACGAGTCGATCATCATGCAGCAGAGCGACATCGGCGCCATCGCCGACAGCGTCAAGGACTGCCTGCGCTGCGGCAAGTGCAAGCCGGTGTGCGCCACCCACGTGCCGCGCGCCAACCTGCTCTACAGCCCGCGCAACAAGATCCTCGCGACTTCGCTCCTGGTCGAGGCCTTCCTCTACGAGGAGCAGACCCGGCGCGGCGTGAGCATCAAGCACTGGGAGGAGTTCGAGGACGTGGCCGACCACTGCACGGTGTGCCACAAGTGCCTCACGCCCTGCCCGGTGAAGATCGACTTCGGCGACGTGTCGATGAACATGCGCAACCTGCTGCGCAAGATGGGGCAGAAGAGCTTCCGTCCCGGCAACGCGGCCGCGATGTTCTTCCTCAACGCGACCAATCCGCAGACCATCAAGACGGTGCGCGCGGGCATGGTGGGCATCGGCTTCAAGGCGCAGCGCATGGCCAACGACCTGCTGCGCGGCCTCGCGAAGAAGCAGACGGCGGCGCCGCCGGCCTCGCTCGGGCCGGCGCCGGTCAAGGAGCAGGTGATCCACTTCATCAACAAGAAGATGCCGGGCAACCTGCCGAAGAAGACGGCGCGCGCGCTGCTCGACATCGAGGACGCCGACTACGTGCCGATCATCCGCAACCCCAAGGCCACGACCTCGGAGACCGAGGCGGTGTTCTATTTCCCGGGCTGCGGCTCGGAGCGGCTGTTCTCGCAGGTCGGGCTCGCGACGCAGGCCATGCTCTGGCATGCGGGCGTGCAGACGGTGCTGCCGCCGGGCTACCTGTGCTGCGGCTATCCGCAGCGCGGCAGCGGCCAGTTCGACAAGGCCGAGAAGATGATCACGGACAACCGCGTGCTGTTCCACCGGGTGGCGAACACGCTCAACTACCTCGACATCAAGACGGTGGTGGTGAGCTGCGGCACCTGCTACGACCAGCTGCAGGGCTACCAGTTCGACAAGATCTTCCCGGGCTGCCGGATCATCGACATTCACGAGTACCTGCTCGAGAAGGGCATCACGCTGGGCGACGCCGGCGGTGCCGGCTACCTCTACCACGACCCCTGCCACACGCCGATGAAGCAGCAGGACCCGATGAAAACGGTGAAGGCGCTGGTCGGCGACAACGTGCTCAAGAACGACCGCTGCTGCGGCGAGTCGGGCACGCTGGGCGTGTCGCGGCCCGACATCTCGACGCAGATCCGCTTCCGCAAGGAAGAGGAGCTGAAGAAGGGCGAGGCCGCGCTGCGCGACGGCGGCAAGATCGGCGCCGGCGAGAACGTGAAGATCCTCACCAGCTGCCCGAGCTGCCTGCAGGGCCTGTCGCGCTACGGCAGCGACCTGAACAACGGCCTGCTCGAGGCCGACTACATCGTGGTCGAGATGGCCAACAAGATCCTCGGCGCCGACTGGATGCCCGAGTACGTGGCGGCCGCGAACCAGGGTGGCATCGAACGGGTGCTGGTGTGAGCGCGGCGCCGGGCTGCGTGCTGTGCGAGGGGCCCGGCGGGCGCCTCGTGTTCGAGGGCGCGAAGCTGCGCGTGATCCATGCGCAGGAGGCGGGCTTCCCGGCCTTCTACCGCGTCGTGTGGGCCGCGCATGCGCCCGAGTTCTCCGACCTCGATGCGGCCGACCGCGTGCGGTGCATGGAGGCCGTGACGGTGGTCGAGCAGTGCCTGCGCGAGCACCTGCGGCCGGCGAAGATCAACCTGGCCGCGCTCGGCAACATGGTGGCGCACCTGCATTGGCACGTGATCGCGCGCTTCGCGGACGACAGCCATTTCCCGGGCTCGGTGTGGGCCGGCGCGCAGCGCGAACGCGATGCTGAGCGCGAAGCGCAAGTCGCGGCGAGCCTGCCGGCCGCGGAGGCTGCGATGATCGAGCGCCTCGGCCGCATGGGTGGTCGAGGCATCTGAGGAGTTCGTGATGGCAGGCTTGAAACAGGGCGCACCGACGCCGCAATCGATCACCGTTCACGGCCGCTCGCGCGTGCTCGAAGTGGGCTTCTCCGATGGCGCCACCTTCCGCATTCCGTTCGAGCTGATGCGCATCCATTCGCCCTCGGCCGAGGTGCAGGGCCATGGCCCGGGCCAGGAGACGCTGCAGACCGGCAAGCGCGAGGTCGAGCTGGTCGCGCTCGAGCCGGTGGGCAACTACGCGGTGCAGCCCACCTTCAGCGACGGGCACGACACCGGCATCTACTCGTGGGATCTGCTGTATCAACTGGGCTCGCAAGAGGCCGAACTCTGGGCCGCCTACGAGCAGAAGCTGGCCGAAGCGGGCGTCGATCGCGACGCGCCGATGGCCGCGAAGGGCGGCCACGCCTGCGGCAGCCATTGACCGGCGTTTGCTATTGAAAGCATAGCTTCGTCGGTAGACGTGACGGGCGTTACAAGACCTCTGCGTTTGCAGAAAAAGCAACAAATGACCGCCGGTACAGCGGGGTCGTCGTCTTGATGCGAGGACGAACGGCCTAACATCGGTCGCATGACCACCACCCATTTCGGCTTCGAGAAAGTCGACGAGAGCGAGAAGGCCGGCCGCGTGCGCGGCGTGTTCGACTCGGTCGCCACGCGCTACGACCTGATGAACGACCTCATGTCCATGGGGCTTCACCGCGCATGGAAGGCCTACACCGTCATGGTCGCGAACGTCGGCGAAGGCTCGCGCGTGCTCGACATCGCGGGCGGCACCGGCGACCTCGCACTGGCCTTCGCGAAGAAGGTCGGCGCCAGCGGCCAGGTGGTCCACACCGACATCAACGAGGCCATGCTGCGCACCGGCCGCGACCGCCTGCTCGACGCCGGCGTGGTGCTGCCCACCACGGTCTGCGACGCCGAGAAGCTGCCCTTCCCCGACGACCACTTCGACGTCGTCACCGTCGCCTTCGGCCTGCGCAACATGACGCACAAGGACGTCGCGCTCAAGGAGATGAACCGCGTGCTCAAGCCGCGCGGCAAGCTGCTGGTGCTCGAGTTCTCGAAGGTCGCGAAGCCGCTCGAGAAGGTCTACGACTGGTACTCCTTCAACGTGCTGCCGCGCCTGGGCAAGGTGGTGGCGGGCGACGACGCGAGCTACCGCTACCTGGCCGAATCGATCCGCATGCATCCGGGCCAGGACGAGCTCAAGTCCCTCATGAAAGAGGGCGGTTTCGGGCATGTGGACTATCACAACATGACGGGTGGCGTGGTCGCCCTCCATGTTGGAATCAAGTGTTGATCAGACGAGATTTCGTTCGAGAGGAGACGTTATGAAGAGTTTGGGTACTTTGCTTCTGGCCGGCGCACTGGCGCTCGTCAGCATCCAGGCCGACGCCGCACGCATGGGCGGTGGCAAGTCGGTCGGCCGCCAATCCTCGAACGTGACGCAACGCCAGGCCACGCCGCCGGCCGCGCCCGCGCAACAGAACGCCGCCAACGCGGCGCCGAGGCCCGGCACGCCGGCGCCCGCCGCCGCGGCTCCGAAGCGTCCGTGGGGCGCCATGCTCGGCGGCCTGGCCGCGGGCCTGGGCCTCGCCTGGCTCGCGAACTCGCTGGGCCTGGGCGCGGGCTTCGCCAACATCCTGCTGATCGGCCTGCTGGTGCTGGCCGCGGTGTTCGTGTGGCGCATGATCAAGTCGCGCTCGCAGCCCGCCGGTGCACGCCAGGGCGGCTTCGCCTTCCAGGGCGCGGGCGGTCCGGGCAACCCGGCGGCGCCGGCGCAGTACAGCCCGAACAACGTCGGCAACGATGCCTCGGCCCGTCCGTGGGAGCGCAACACGACGAACTTCGATGCCACGCCCGCCGCGACCTCGCACGGCAGCAGCCTCTCGTCCGCGGGTGCCGCGGCCGGTGGCGGCAGCATGATCGGCTCGGCCCTCGCGGGTTCGCAGAGCTGGGGCATTCCGGCCGGCTTCGACGTCGACGGTTTCCTGGCCGCGGCCAAGCGCAACTTCGTGACGCTGCAGGACGCCTGGGACCGTGCCGACATCACCATGCTGCGTTCGATGATGACCGACGAGATGATCGCGGAGATCCGCAGCCAGCTCGCCGACCGCGCCAGCCACACCGGTGGCGCGTCGAACAAGACCGAGGTCGTGATGCTCGACGCCAAGCTGCTCGGCATCGAGGAACTGGCCGATGCCTACATGGCCAGCGTGGAGTTCTCCGGCATGATCCGCGAAGACGCCTCGGCGGGCCCGGGCCCGTTCCGCGAAGTCTGGAACATGACGCGCCCGACCACCGGCGGCAACGGCTGGCTCGTGGCCGGCGTGCAAGCCCTGCAATAAGCAGCGGCTTCGAGGGCGGCCCGGCCGCCTGCAGAAAGGATAATGGGGACCATGGCCACACCATCGTCCCCTTTTTCTTTGCTCGGCGATCTGTTCAATCGTGTCGGCGAGCGCCTGCAGCCGCCGCCCTGGGCCGTGCACGAGATCCAGCACCGCGCCGTGCTGTTCCTCAACCACGTGCTGCAGCAGGAGCCCGAGGCCCAGCAGCGGCTGGTGCGCCAGCAGGGCCGCGTGGTGCGCTTCCAGTGGCGCTTCGTCACGATGGAACTGGTGGCCACGCCCGCCGGCCTGCTCGACCTGGCACCGCCGGGCTCGGTGCCAGAGCTCACGCTGTCGGTCACCGATGACAACCCCTTCGAGATCGCGCGCGCCACGCTGCGCGGCGACAAGCCCTCGGTGCAGATCGTGGGCGACGTGCAGCTCGCGGCCGAGGTCAACTGGCTGGTCGACCATGTGCGCTGGGACGTCGAGGACGACCTCGCGCGCGTGATCGGCGACGTGCCCGCGCATGCCATCGGCAATGCGGTGCGGCGCGTGGTGGGCGCTTTGCGCCAGTTCGTGGGCAACCGCGCGGCGGCCGGCAGATCCGGTATCGGTTCGGCGGGCACCGCCGAATGAGCCGCTTCTATCGCAGCCTCTTCATCGTCTGGGTCGCGCTGCGCTACGGCCTCGACGAGCTCGTGCTCACGAGCTTCCAGAAGCCCTGGCTGCGCGTGGTCGCGCGCATTGTCTCCTTCGGCCGCCGGCTCGATGCACCGCGCGGCCAGCGGCTGCGCGAGGCGCTCGAGCGGCTGGGCCCGATCTTCGTCAAGTTCGGCCAGGTGCTCTCCACGCGGCGCGACCTGCTGCCGCCCGACATCGCCGACGAACTGACCTTCCTGCAGGACCGCGTGCCGCCGTTCCCCTCGGCGGTGGCGGTGGCGACCATCGAGCGCGCGTTCCGCCGGCCCGTCGGCGACGTGTTCGTGCAGTTCGACGAAACGCCGATCGCGAGCGCCTCGATCGCGCAGGTGCACTTCGCGACCATCCGCACCGGCGACGGCCAGCTGCGCGAGGTGGCGGTCAAGGTGCTGCGCCCCAACATGCGCGGTGTGATCGAGAAGGACCTGGGCCTGATGGCCATGATGGCCGGCTGGGTCGAGAAGCTCTCGCCCGACGGCAAGCGGCTCAAGCCGCGCGAGGTGGTGGCCGAGTTCGACAAGTACCTGCACGACGAGCTCGACCTGGTGCGCGAGGCCGCCAATGCCGCGCAGCTGCGCCGCAACATGGCCTCGCTCGACCTGGTGCTGATCCCCGAGATGTTCTGGGACTTCTGCCATCCCGAGGTGATCGTGATGGAGCGCATGAAGGGCGTGCCGATCGCGCAGCTCGAGCGGCTGCGCGCCGCGGGCGTCGACATCCCGAAGCTCGCGCGCGACGGCGTCACCATCTTCTTCACCCAGGTGTTTCGCGACGGCTTCTTCCATGCCGACATGCACCCGGGCAACATCCAGGTCAGCCTCGAGCCCGAGGCCTTCGGGCGCTACATCTCGCTGGACTTCGGGATCATCGGCACGCTCACCGAGTCCGACAAGGAGTACCTGGCGCAGAACTTCGTGGCCTTCTTCCGGCGCGACTACAAGCGCGTGGCCGAGCTGCACCTCGAGAGCGGCTGGGTGCCCGAGGGCACGCGCATCGACGAGCTCGAGGCCGCGATCCGCACCGTCTGCGAGCCCTACTTCGACCGGCCGCTCAAGGAGATCTCGCTCGGCATGGTCTTGATGCGCCTCTTCCAGACCTCGCGCCGCTTCCATGTCGAGATCCAGCCGCAGCTGGTGCTGCTGCAGAAGACGCTGCTCAACATCGAGGGGCTGGGCCGCCAGCTCGACCCCGAACTCGACCTCTGGCACACGGCCAAGCCCTTCCTCGAGAAGTGGATGGTCGACCAGATCGGCCCCAAGAAGCTGTTCCAGCAGCTCAAGGACGAGGCGCCGCGGTACGCCAAGCTGTTGCCGGAATTGCCGCGCCTCTTGCACGATTTCCTGGAGAATCGGCCGCCCGACCACCGGCGCGAGCTGCTGGAGCTGCTGGCCGCGCAGAAGCGCACCAACCGGTTGCTCCAGTCCATCCTCTACGGTGGCATAGGTTTTGTATTGGGTCTGCTGGCCATGCAGTTGCTGGTGCGCGTTCGGATTTTCTGAACCGCGCGGGCGCTGGCCGCCACGGCCTGAAAGAAAGGCGTGCTGCCTTGGAACGAGGAAAGAGGAGAACCTGACGTGCTGCTGACCCTGGTCATCGTCTATCTGTTGCTCACCATCGCCATCGGCCTGTATGCGGCCCGGCGCGTGAAGAACACCACCGACTTCGCGATCGCCGGACGGCACCTGCCGCTCTTCATGATCGTCACGACCACCTTCGCGACCTGGTTCGGTTCCGAGACGGTGCTGGGCATCCCGGCCAAGTTCATCGAGGGCGGCCTCAACGGCGTGGTCGAGGACCCGTTCGGCGCCGGCACCTGCCTGATCCTCGTGGGCCTGTTCTTCGCGGGCAAGCTCTACCGCATGACCTTGCTGACCATCAGCGACTACTACCGCGAGCGCTACGGCCGCGGCGTGGAGGTGGCCTGCACGCTGATCATCATGCTGAGCTACCTGGGCTGGGTCTCGGCGCAGGTCACGGCGCTGGGCCTGGTGTTCAACGTGCTCTCGGGCGGCGCCATCGGGCTGTCGACCGGCATGGTGATCGGCGTGGTCTCGATCCTGGCCTACACGCTGTTCGGCGGCATGTGGTCGGTGGCGGTCACCGACTTCATCCAGATGATCATCCTGGTGGCCGGCCTGGCCATCATCGCGATGTTCGCGGGCAACATGGCCGGCGGCGCCGACAAGGTGGTCGCCTTCGCGGTCAGCAAGGACCTGTTCAAGTTCTGGCCCGAGCCCAACTGGCACGACATGGTCTTCTTCTTCGCGGCCGCCATCACCATGATGCTCGGCTCGATCCCGCAGCAGGACGTGTTCCAGCGCGTGATGTCGGCCAACAGCGTCAAGGCCGCCACCCGTGGCCCGGTGATCGGCGGCCTGGCGTACATCCTGTTCGCCTTCGTGCCGATGTTCCTTGTGGCCAGCGCGCTCCTGATCATGCCGGAGCAGACCGCCACGCTGCTCAAGGAGGATCCGCAGAAGGTGCTGCCCACGCTGGTGCTCGAGAAGATGCCGTTCGTGATGCAGGTGCTGTTCTTCGGTGCGCTGCTGTCGGCCATCAAGTCGACCGCCTCGGCCACCTTGCTGGCGCCCAGCGTCACCTTCACCGAGAACATCTGGCGCCAGTTCCGGCCCTCGGGCACCGACCGCGAAAACCTCATGACGATGCGCATCACGGTGCTGCTGTTCAGCGCCGCAGTGCTGGCCTACGCGATCCGCATGCAGGGCACGCCGATCTACGAACTGGTTTCGGGCGCCTACCAGGTGCCGCTGGTCGGGGCCTTCGTCCCGCTGGTGTTCGGCCTCTACTGGAAGCGCGCCACCACCCAGGGAGCGATCGCCGCGATCCTGTTCGGCATCGGCACCTGGCTGCTGTTCATGGCCATGCCCTGGGGCGCGGTGTTCCCGGCCCAGCTCGCGGGGGTGCTGGCCTCGTTCGCGGGCATGGTGCTCGGCTCGCTGGCGCCGCAGTGGGTGGTGAACACTCACACGCCGCACCGCCCGCTGGCGACCGAAACGGCCTGAATCCGGCCCGGGGCGCAATCCCCGGGGACGTCGGGCGGCCGGGGGGCGCCCCTATAATCGAGGGCTTTGCGAGCGGCCGCCTGGCCGCTTTCCCCACTCGATTTCCCATGCCCATCTACGCCTACAAGTGCAGCGCCTGCGGCTTCGCCAAGGATGCCCTGCAGAAGATGTCCGATCCGCCTCTGACGGTGTGTCCGGCATGCGGCGCGAGCGCGTTCGAAAAGCAGGTCACCGCGGCCGGGTTCCAGCTCAAGGGCTCGGGCTGGTACGTCACCGACTTCCGCGACGGCGGCGGCAAGAAGTCCGAAGCCGCCACCGCGCCGGTCGCCTCGGGCGATGGCGCCGCCAAGTCCGCCGATGCGCCCGCCGCCGCGCCCAGCCCGGCACCCGCGCCGGCTCCCGCCCCCGCGCCGGCCGCCAAGAGCGCCGACTGAGGCGCCGAACCGCCCGCCGCTGTCCCAGAAGAGAAACCTCCCGATGCTCGCCCTGCGCAAATGGTTGCTGTCCGGCCTGCTGGTGATCGTGCCGCTGGTCATCACGCTCGGCGTGCTGAACTGGATCATCGGCACGCTCGACCAGACGCTGTGGCTGCTGCCCGAGCAGTGGCAGGTCTGGCTCAGCGACCACCGGGTGCGCGGTCTGGGCGTGCTGCTCACGCTGGCGATCCTGCTGGTGGTGGGCGCCGCCGCGAGCAATTTCGTCGGCAAGCGCCTGCTCGGCTGGGGCGACGCCGTGGTGCGCCGCATCCCGGTGGTGCGCTCGATCTATTCGAGCGTCAAGCAGGTCTCCGACACGCTGTTCTCCGAGAACGGCAACGCCTTCCGCACCGCGGTGCTGGTGCAGTGGCCGCGCGAGGGCGTGTGGACCATCGCCTTCGTCACCGGCGCGCCCGGCAACGAGGTCGCGGAACACCTGGGCAACGAGGAGTTCCTCAGCGTCTACGTGCCCACCACGCCCAATCCCACGGGCGGCTACTTCGTGATGCTCAAGCGCAGCGACTGCATCGAGCTCCGGATGAGCGTGGACGAGGCGCTCAAGTACATCGTCTCGATGGGGGTGGTCGTTCCTGGCAGCCCCGCCAGCATCGCGACGACCAAACCGTCCAACCCATAAAAACGAACGCGCCGCAACGGCGCCGGAATCTAGCCATGGCCATGCGTACTCACTATTGCGGTCTCGTGACCGAAGCCCTGTTGGGCCAAACCGTCACCCTTTGCGGCTGGGTCAACCGTCGCCGCGACCACGGCGGCGTGATCTTCATCGACGTGCGCGACCGCGAAGGCTACGTGCAGGTGGTGTGCGACCCGGATCGCGCCTCGACCTTCGCCGTCGCCGAGAACCTGCGCAACGAGTTCTGCGTGCAGATCACGGGCCTCGTGCGCGCACGCCCCGAAGGCACCACCAACGACCAGCTCAAGAGCGGCAAGATCGAAGTGCTCGCGCACGAGCTCAAGGTGCTCAACCCCTCGGTCACGCCGCCGTTCCTGCTCGACGACGACAACCTGTCGGAAACCACGCGCCTCACGCACCGCGTGCTGGACCTGCGCCGCCCGGCGATGCAGCGCAACCTGATGCTGCGCTACAAGGTGACGATGGAAACGCGCAAGTTCCTCGACGCCAACGGCTTCATCGACATCGAGACCCCGATGCTCGGCAAGTCCACGCCCGAAGGCGCGCGCGACTATCTCGTGCCCAGCCGCGTGCACGACGGCAGCTTCTTCGCGCTGCCGCAGTCGCCGCAGCTGTTCAAGCAGCTGCTGATGGTGGCCGGCTACGACCGCTACTACCAGATCGTGAAGTGCTTCCGCGACGAGGACCTGCGCGCCGACCGCCAGCCCGAGTTCACGCAGATCGACATCGAGACCTCGTTCCTCGCCGAGGAAGAGATCCGCGAGATGTTCGAAGGCATGATCCGCAACGTGTTCCGCAACGCCGCGGGCATCGAGCTGCCGGTGTTCCCGACCATGACCTACGGCGAGGCGATGTTCAAGTACGGCTCGGACAAGCCCGACCTGCGCGTGAAGCTCGAATTCACCGAACTCACCGAGCTGATGAAGCGCGTGGAATTCAAGGTGTTCTCGAACGCCGCCACGATGAAGGGCGGCCGCGTGGTCGCGCTGCGCGTGCCGGGCGGCGGTGCCGAGGGCGGCCTGTCGCGCGGCGAGATCGACGCCTACCAGGAGTTCGTGAAGATCTACGGCGCCAAGGGCCTGGCCTACATCAAGATCAATGACGCGGCCGCGGGCCGCGAGGGCCTGCAGAGCCCGATCGTGAAGAACCTCGACGACAACGCGCTGGCCGAGATCATCGCCCGCACCGGCGCGCGCAACGGCGACATCCTGTTCTTCGGCGCCGACAAGGAGAAGGTGGTCAACGACGCCATCGGCGCGCTGCGCGTGAAGATCGGCCACAGCGCCTTCGGCAAGAAGAGCGGCCTGTTCGACGACCGCTGGGCACCGCTGTGGGTGGTGGACTTCCCGATGTTCGAGTTCGACGAGGAAGGCCAGCGCTGGAGCGCCGTGCACCACCCGTTCACCGCGCCGAAGGACGGCCATGAGGACCTCATGGACACCGCGCCCGAGAAGTGCATCGCCAAGGCCTACGACATGGTGCTCAACGGCATCGAGATGGGCGGCGGCTCGGTGCGTATCCACCGCGAGGAAGTGCAGAGCAAGGTGTTCCGCGCGCTCAAGATCAGCGCGGAGGACGCGCAGCTCAAGTTCGGCTTCCTGCTCGACGCGCTGCAGTACGGTGCCCCGCCGCACGGCGGCATCGCCATCGGCCTGGACCGCCTCGTCATGCTGATGACCGGCGCCGAGTCGATCCGCGACGTGATCGCCTTCCCGAAGACCCAGCGCGCGCAGGACCTGCTGACGCAGGCGCCGAGCCCGGTCGACGAGAAGCAGCTGCGCGAGCTGCACATCCGGCTGCGCAACGTGCAGCCGCAGCCGGCGGCCTGATCGGCGACAGGGGCACTCGATGAGTGCCCTTTTTTTCTTGTCAGCTTCCTTGCGAAGCCGGTGACACGAAGGAGCCTCGCCCCATGCGGCCTTTCAAGATCCCCCAGTCCGTGCTGGTCGTGATCCACACGCCCGCCCTCGACGTGCTGCTGATCCGCCGCGCCGACGCCGAGACCGAGTTCTGGCAGTCGGTCACGGGCAGCAAGGACGCGGAGGACGAGCCGCTCGCGCTCACGGCCGCGCGCGAGGTCGCGGAGGAGACCGGCATCCTGTGCGGGCAGGGCAGTGCGCTCGCGGCGCAGCTGGTCGACTGGGAGCTGCGCAACGTCTACGAGATCTATCCGCGCTGGCGCGCGCGCTATGCGCCTGGTGTCACGCACAACACCGAGCACCTGTTCGGCCTGTGCGTGCCCGAGCGCGTCGTGCCGGTGCTGGCGCCGCGCGAGCACACCGACTGGCGCTGGCTGCCGTACCGCGAGGCCGCCGACGCCTGCTTTTCCCCATCGAACGCCGAAGCCATTCTGTTGCTGCCAGAATTTGCGCGATGAACTCGCAGACGCCCAACTTCCGGGTCGCCACCTACAACATCCACAAGGGGGTGCAGGGCATCGGGCCCGCGCGGCGGCTCGAAATCCACAACCTCGGCCACGCCATCGAGCAGCTCGATGCCGACATCGTCTGCCTGCAGGAAGTGCGCAAGATGAACCGCCAGGCCGCGGTGCGCTTTCCGCGCTGGCCCGAGCTGCCGCAGGCCGATTTCCTCGCGCCCGAGGGCTACACGGCGGTCTACGAGACCAATGCCGTCACGCGCCACGGCGAGCACGGCAACGCGCTGCTCACGCGCTGGCCCGTGCTGCGCACCAACCACCAGGACATTTCCGACCACCGCTTCGAGCAGCGCGGCCTGCTGCACGTGGTGATGGAGGTCGAAGGGCGGCCGGTGCACGCCATCGTGGTGCACCTCGGGCTGATCAAGGGCAGCCGCGTGCGGCAGGTGGCGCGGCTGCGCGAATTCATCGAGCGCGAAGTACCCGATGGCGAGCCGGTGGTGGTGGCCGGCGACTTCAACGACTGGGGCGCGCGCATGCGCTACGCGATGAACGCCATGGGCCTGCGCGACACCAGCGACCTGCGCGGTCCGCGCACGCTGACCTATCCCTCGCGGCTGCCGGTGGCGCAGCTCGATTTCATCTACGGGCGCGAGCTCGAACCCCTGACCAGCAGCGTGCCGCGCGGCCCGATCTGGGCCCGCATGTCGGACCACCTGCCGCTGGTCACCGATTTCTTGCTGCCGAATTGATAGCAAGGCCCGCAGAAGGGGCGGGCATTCGCGGCCCGAACGGCGGGCATCGATTCACTGGTACGATGGCCCGATGCTGAGGAAAACCGAAGTGGACACGCTCCCCGTTCCCAAAGACGACGACGAGGGCACGCCCGTCTCCGTGAAGATCCGCGAGCGCCTGAACGCGGCGCGCCGGCGCTTCAACGCCAACGACAACATCGCCGAGTTCATCGAACCCGGCGAGCTCGAGGCCCTGCTCGACGAGGTCGAGGTCAAGATGAAGGGCGTGCTCGAGAGCCTGGTCATCGACATCGAGAACGACCACAACACCGACAACACCGCGCGGCGCGTCGCCAAGATGTACGTCAACGAGGTGTTCCGCGGCCGCTACGTGCCGGCGCCGCCGCTGACCGAATTCCCCAATGCCGAGCACCTCAACGAGCTGATGATCGTCGGCCCGATCACGGTGCGCAGCGCCTGCTCGCACCATTTCTGCCCGATCATCGGCAAGCTCTGGATCGGCGTGATGCCCAACGAGCACACCAACGTCATCGGCCTGTCGAAGTACGCGCGCCTCGCCGAATGGGTCATGGGCCGTCCGCAGATCCAGGAAGAGGCCGTGGTGCAGCTGGCCGACCTGATCCAGGAAAAGACCCAGCCCGACGGCCTCGCGCTGGTCATGGAGGCCGAGCACTTCTGCATGGCCTGGCGCGGCGTGAAGGAAATGGACAGCAAGATGATCAATTCCGTGATGCGCGGCGTGTTCCTCAAGGATCCGAGCCTGCGGCGCGAATTCCTGTCCCTCCTGCCCCGAAAGAGCTGACATGCTGGTCCGACTCCTCTACGCCAGCCGCGCCGTCGACACCAGCCCCGCGGCCATCGAGGCGATCCTCACGCAATCGCGCTCGCACAACACGGCCTGCGGCATCACGGGCATCCTCTGCTACGGCGGCGGCACCTTCCTGCAGGCGATCGAAGGCGGCCGCATGGCGATCAGCGAGCTCTACGGCCACATCCAGCGCGATGCGCGCCACAAGGACGTGGTGCTGCTGCACTACGAGGAAATCTTCGAGCGCCGCTTCGGCGGCTGGACCATGGGGCAGGTCAACCTCTCCAAGCTCAACGCCTCCACGCTGCTGAAATACTCCGAGAAGCCCGAGCTCGACCCGTACAAGGTCTCGGGCAAGGTCTCGCTGGCGCTGCTCGAGGAATTGATGGCCACGGCGGCCATCGTCGGGCGCCACTGAAATGCGTCGGGGGCCTCGGCCCCCTTTTTGTTGCCCGCCGGCCGGCGGGCGAGCGACTTCCCTGATCTGATCCCGTGCCTCTTTCCGCATTCGCGCTGATCCTGCTGGCAGGGCTCATCCACGCGGGCTGGAACATCGTCGCCAAGAAGGCCAACGGCGACGTGCGCTTCAGCTTCCAGACCAGCGTGTTCAACATGCTGATCTGGGCGCCCGTGGGCATCGCGCTGGGCTGGAACGTGGTGCCCCACTGGGGCGCGACCGAGTGGGGCTTCGTCGTGCTCAGCGGCGTGCTGCACATCTTCTATTTCATCGTGCTGCTGCGCGGCTACCGCAAGTCGGACCTCACGGTGGTCTATCCGCTGGCGCGGGGCTCGGGCCCGCTGCTGTCGTCGCTGGTGGCGGTGCTGTTCCTCGGCGAGAAGATCAGTCTCGTGGGCGTGGCGGGCATCCTGGGCGTGGTGGGCGGCGTGTTCCTGGTCGCCGGTGGCCCGAAGCTCTGGCACAAGGCGCACGACCCGGCGCAGCGCGAACGCGTGCACAAGGGCATCCGCTACGGCGTGCTGACCGGCGGCTTCATCGCGGCCTACACCGTGGCCGACAGCTACGCCGTCAAGTTCCTCGCGATGTCGCCGATCCTGCTCGACTACTTCGGCAACCTCGTGCGGCTGGTGCTGCTGCTGCCGGCCGCGCTGCACGATCGCGCCACCACCGCGCGCATGTGGCGCGCGCAGTGGAAGTACGCGCTGGTGGTGGCGGCCGTGAGCCCGGTGTCTTACGTGCTGGTGCTCTACGCGGTGCAGCAGGCGCCGATCTCGCACGTGGCGCCCGCGCGCGAGGTGTCGATGCTGTTCGCGGCGCTGATCGGCGGCCACCTGCTGCGCGAGGGCGACCGGCTGCTGCGCCTGCTGGGCGCGCTCTTCATCGCCGCGGGCGTGGTGGCGCTCGCGCTGGGCTGAGCCATGGGCGCGACGCTGCCGGCCCCGGTGGTGCTGTTCGGCTGCGACTTCTCGAGCGCTCCGACCGCGCGCAAGCCGATCGTGGTCGCCACCGGCGAATCGATGCCCGATGGCGTCCTGGCGCTGCGCGAGCTGCAGCGCTTCAGCACGCTCGAGGCCTGGAGCCGCTGGCTGCACGCCACGCCGGCCTGGGTCGGCGGGTTCGACTTCCCGTTCAGCCTGCCGCGCGAGCTGGTCGAACACCTGGGCTGGCCGCTGCACTTCGAGCCGCTGATCGCGCACTACGCCGCGCTCACCCGCGCCGAGATCCGCGAGACCTTCGCGGCCTTCTGCGCCGCGCGGCCGGTGGGCGGGAAATTCGCGCATCGCGCCACCGATGCGCCCGCGGGTTCCAGCCCGTCGATGAAGTGGGTCAATCCGCCGGTGGCCTTCATGCTGCACGCCGGGGTGCCGCCGCTGCTCGCGGCCGATGCGCATCTGCCGGGGCTGCGCGAAGTGCGGCCGGCCGAGCGGGTGGCGCTCGAGGCCTATCCCGGGCTGCTGGCGCGCGAGCTCGTCGGGCGCCGCAGCTACAAGAGCGACGAGCTCGCCAAACAGACGCCCGAGCGCCGTGACGTGCGGGTCGAATTGCTGGCCGCGCTCGAGGCCGGCCGCACGCGGCTCGGCCTGCGCCTCGAGCTCTCGCCCGGGCGGCGCCGCGAGTTGCTCGACGACCCGCGCGGCGACGACCTCGATGCCGTGCTGTGCCTGGTGCAGGCGGCCTGGGGTTTGCAGCGCGCGGACAGCGCGGGCCCTGGCTACGGACTGCCCGCGGGCATCGATCCGCTCGAGGGCTGGATCGTCTCCGCCTGACCCCGGCCGGCCCCGGTTGTCCTACAGCGCTTTGCGCCCCCGTCGTGGCGTGGCTCACAGGTCGCGTCGCTAGATTGAAGTCATGGGCCGCCGGCTCATGCATCCGGTCTCCGGGTGCTTCGTGACCGAATCAGGAAGGACATCGCAATGAACAAGGATCAAGTGGAAGGCCGCGTCGACCAGGCCAAGGGCAAGATCAAGGAAGTCGCCGGCAAGGTCGTCGGCAACGAGAAGCTTCAGGGCGAGGGCATCGCCGACCAGGCCGCCGGCAAGGTGCAGAGCACCTACGGCGACGTGAAGGAAAAGGCCAAGGACGCCATCAAGTCCGGCGCCGACAAGCTCTGATGCAACATGGCTGCGGCCCGCGGGCGCGCAGCCATTTTTCTTTTCATTCCATCGATGTGGAGGTTCCCATGACCCTCTCGATACAGCCGTCCGCCTCGCGCACGCGCACCTGGCTTGCCGTGCTGGCGATCGCCGGCGGCAGCCTTGCGCTCGCCGCCTGCGACAGGAACGACGGCCGCACCGCCGGCGAGAAGCTCGACAGCGCGGTGGCGCGCACGGGCCAGGCCGTCGACACCGCGCGCGACAAGACCGTCCAGATGGCCGAGGAGGCCAAGGCCAAGATCGATTCGCAAAGCGTGAGGGACGGTGCCGCCAATGCGAAGGAAGCCGTGAAGGACGCCGGTACCGCCGTGGCGAACACGGTGGACGACGCGGCCATCACAGCCGCCATCTCGGCCGGCCTGGCGAAGGATCCCGATCTCAGCGCCATCAAGATCGACGTCGACACCAAGGCCGGCGCCGTGAGCCTGCAGGGACCCGCGCCGAGCGCCGCCGCCAAGGAGCGCGCCGAGCAGATCGCCAAGGGCGTGCAGGGCGTGACCTCGGTCGACAACCGGCTCGAGGTGAAGGGCTGAGTTTCCGGATCCGCGTTTCCGCCTCCCCAAAAAAGAAAGCCCGGCATGCCGGGCTTTCTCTTGGGTGGCTGCCGGGTCAGTGGCCCAGCCAGTCCTTCAGTTCGTCGGCATGCTCTTCCTCGTCCGAGAGGATGTCCTCGAGCATGCGGCGGGTGGTCGGGTCCTTGTCGCCGATCAGGTTGATCATCTGGCGATACGACTCGACCGCGATGCGCTCGGCCACGAGGTTGGCGCGCACCATGGCCTGCAGGTCGGTCGATTCGTCGTAGCCGGCATGGCTGCGTTCGCGCAGGTGTTCGGGCGCGAAATCGGGCTCGCCACCCAGTTGCACGATGCGCTCGGCGATGCGGTCGGCATGCGCCGATTCCTCGTTGGCATGCACGAGGAATTCGTCGGCGATGGCCGGCGATTCCACGCCGTTGGCGGTGAAGTAGTGGCGCTTGTAGCGCAGCACGCAGACCAGCTCGGTGGCGAGCGCGTCGTTCAGCAGCTTGACGATGTCGT
This sequence comes from Variovorax endophyticus, assembly GCF_025376855.1. NCBI lineage: Bacteria > Pseudomonadati > Pseudomonadota > Betaproteobacteria > Burkholderiales > Comamonadaceae > Variovorax > Variovorax endophyticus. The sequence goes on along the minus strand of NZ_JAHUTH010000025.1, from coordinate 37,827 downwards.
CGCGCCACGGACCGTAGGCCGGGGTGACGGCGCCGTCGTCGAGGCTCTTGGCCGCGGCGTCGAGGCCCTTCTGGTCCAGCACCAGGTGCTGGTGGTCCTTCGCCGGAGTGGAGGCATTGGCTTTCATGGGGGATCCTTTCGTGGGGGAGTTGTTTTCTGCTGCATGAGCGTGTTCACGATGTCGGCCAGGTCGGAAGTCTTGAGCACCGCCGCCAGCACCGCCGTCACCGACAGCAGCCGCCAGGGCCTGACCAGCACCACCACCGCGCCGGTGGCGGCGGCGATCGCCATCAGCTTGGCCGGCTCCTTGCGCGCATAGCGTTCGAGCAGCGGCCGCGCCAGCTGGCCCGCCGCATGCGCCGGATGGCGGCGCCACCAGCGCTCGGCCATGCTGCGCGCGACCGAGGCCCAGATGCGGGCATTGCCGCCGCGGCCGCCGCCCGGATCGTGCGCGCGCTGGCCTTCGAAGGCGGCGCCGGCATCGTCGGGGTCGGATGGCGCGAAGGCCGCCTCGGCATCGCGCCGGGCGCGTTCCTGCTGCGGCGTGCGGTGCTCCGGCTCGGGATCGCGGCCGCCGTTGAGCTCGCGCACCAGCGCGCGGCGCGACAGCGCCAGCCGTTCCTTCGGCGTCAGCAGGGCGCGGGGATCAGTGCCGGCCATGGCGGCCTCCGGCTTCGTGAAGGGCCTGCAGGTCGGCGTCGACCTGCGCACGCAGATCGTCGAACCCATGGGCGATGAAGGGACGGGATGCGATCCAGGCGCAGATCGCGGCGATCGCGAGCGCCACGCCGGGGACCGCGACCAGCACCCAATGAAAACTGCCGTGCAGCACGCCCAGCAGCACCGCCACGCCGATGAGTCCCAGCGCCAGCACGAAGGTGGCTGCGGCCAGGATGCCCGCGACGATGCGGGCGATCAGCCCGCGGGCCGCGGTGCCCGACTCCTGCCGGACCAGGGCCGCGTAGTTGGCGATGTGTTCGGCGATGAGCTCCGGATGCCCGAGCACCGTGGAAAAGATCGGATGAAGCATGGTGCTGCGGAGCGGAGCCGATGCTTCAGTCGATCAATAGTCGTCCCGACGGCGGCTGGCCAGCACGATCAGTGCGGTGATGGCGGCACCGGCCGCGGCGGCGATCAGCACCGAGCGCACGGGCTGGTCGGAGATGTAGCGGCCGGTCACGTCGGCGGCCTGCTCGAGACGGCGCTGCGCGCGCGCGCTGGTGGTCGAGGCGGCATCGAGGCCGCGCTGCACGGCCTGCTGCACGCGCGCCGCCAGTTGCTCGACCGCCGGTTCCGCGTCGCGACGCAGCTCGCGGACCTTTTCGCCCGCCGCATTCACCGCATTCTGTGCATAGGCGCGCGTGGTATCGACAGCGTCGTTGGCGGTCTGGCGTGCGTCGTCGGCGAGTTGCTGGGGGGTCTTGGTCGTGTTCATGAAAAGTCCTTTCCGGGAATGAATTGCGAGAGCCTGTGGATCGTACCGACGCTACTTGCTTCGTAGCAAGCCGGCCAGGAAGCTCGCGATGGCGAGCACCGCGAAGATCACGAAAAGGATCTTGGCGATACCGACGGCGCTGGCGGCGATACCGCCGAAGCCGAACAAGGCGGCGATCAGCGCGATGACCAGAAAGACCACTGCGTAGTGCAACATGCGGAACTCCTTGGAGGCTGCCCTCGTTGTTGGAAAAGCCGCGTGTCCGAGGAGGAGGAACACGGCATGGACAGACCTTAAGGGCCGGCCCATGGCGGACCTGTCAGTGGCAGGGGGGGCGGGGCGTAGGAGATGGCCGAGTCCGCCCGGCGGCCCTGGAAATCGCGTGAATTCCGGCACGGATGCGCCGGCGCGGGGGGGGCGTGGTCCGGGCCTATGCCACCGGCAGCATCGCCGCGATGCGCGTGCCGTGCCCGGGCGTCGATGTCACCGTGAGCTTGCCGCGCGCGGCCTCCACGCGGTGGCGCATGCCGGCCAGGCCGTGCGTCGACGGGCGCATCTTCTGGGCGTCGAAGCCCTTGCCGTTGTCGAGCACCTCGACCACCACGTGCGTGTCGTGGTTCTTCATCGCGATCGTGGCCTCGGTGGCCTCGGCGTACTTGCCGATGTTGGTGAGGCTCTCCTGCACCATCCGGTAGATGGTGAGCTGGCGCGACTCGTCGGTGCTGACCGGCTCCAGCTGCATGTCGACGCGAATGCCCGAGCGCTCGCCGAACTCGCGCCCGAGGATCTCGAGCGAGGCCACCAGCCCGAGGTTGGCCAGGGACGACGGGCGCAGGTCCTCGATGATGCGGCGCTTGAGCGCGATGCCGCTGTTGAGCAGCTCGGTCAGATGCTGCAGCCGCTGGATCGCATCGGGCGCGTCGGCCAGCCGCGACTTCAGCCGCGCCACGTCGAGCTTGGCGGCGGTCAGCAGCGAACCCAGCTCGTCGTGCAGCTCGCGCGCCAGGAAGCCGCGCTCGGTCTCGCGCACGTCCTGCAGGTGGGTCGCCAGCTCGGCCAGCGAGGCGGTGCGCTCGCGCACCTCGTCCTCCAGGGCATTGCGCTCGCGCTGCAGGGTCTCCTGCTGGCGCTCGCCGATCGAGCGCAGCACGTGCGTCTGGCGCAGGTACAGAAAGAAGGCGAACAGGGCGGCCAGCGCCACGATGCTGGTGCCGAAGCGCGCCAGCCGCAGCGACAGCATCACCTGGGTCTGGCTGTCGTGCAGGGTCTTGTTGCTGAGTTCCACCAGGCCCCGGGCCTTCTCGCGGATGGCATCCATTTCCTCGCGGCCGACGTCGGTGGTGATGACGAACTTCCAGGCGTCCTCCTTGCCGTCCGAGCGCAGGCGCACGCTCATGTCCATCTCGGACACCTTGCGCAGCACGTGTTTCGACAGCTCGGCCAGCTGGGCCGTCTCGGCCGGCCGGCCGGCGTACTGCTCGCGCAGGCTCGCCAGGTTGCCGTCGATCTGCTTGATGGCGTTGTCGTAGGGCTGCCGGTAGGCGGCTTCCCCTGTCAGCAGATAGCCGCGCTGGCCCGTTTCGGCATCGAGGATGTTCTGCAGCAGCTGGTTGAGCACGCTGCGCACCTTCTGCGCGGCGTCGATCTCGGCCAGGGCGATACTGGACTGCCGGTAGCCCGCCTCGTTGATGCCGACGAGCGCCAGCGCCGCCAGTGCGGCGAGCAGCAGGCTCAAGGCCATTTTTGGGAACGCTAGCCAACGCATGAAACTTTTGGATCCGCTTTCAAGACAAGATCGTGAATAATTGACAACGATCAGGGAACCGGCATGTTGCGGCCCGCGGACCGGCAACACAACGACGAAAGTAACAGATGATCAAAATTGGAATTGTGGACGACCACGCCATCGTGCGATCGGGCCTCAGGCAGTTCTTCTCCGAGCACGTGGATCTGCGCGTGGCCGGCGAGGCCGCCAGCGGTCGCGAGGCGATCGAGCTCGTGCGCACCACCGAGCTCGACGTGCTGGTGATGGACCTGTCGATGCCGGGCCAGAGCGGGATCGATGCGCTTGCCATGATCCGTGCCAAGGCGCCCGACGTCGGCATCCTGATCCTGAGCGGCTACCCCGAGGAGCACTACGCGATGAACCTGATCCGGCAGGGCGCGAGCGGCTACCTCAACAAGGAGTGCGATCCGATGGAGATCGTCAACGCGATCCGCACCATCGCGCTGGGCCGCCGCTACATCACCCCGGCCGTGGCCGAACTGCTGGCCCGCCAGCTCGACCGCAAGGACGACGCCGCGCCGCACGAGCAGCTCTCGGAGCGCGAGTTCCAGGTGTTCCTGAAGCTGGCCAAGGGCGAGACCGCGGGCGACATCGCCAAGACGCTGTCGCTGTCGGTGAAGACCGTGAGCACCTACCGCACGCGGCTGATGGAGAAGATGAACCTCTCCTCCAACAGCGACCTCACGTACTACGCCCTCAAGAACAAGCTGATCGACTGAGAAAGCCACCGTTCGCGCCGGGCCTCAGCCCGGCTCCGGTGGCTGCAGCGCCACCGCGCGCAGGCAGAAATCGACCAGCGCGTCGATCTCGTTGGACTTGTCGAACACCGCGTCCACGCCGAACTGCGCACAACGCCTGCGGATGTCGGGCGTCGCATAGTTGCTGAGCACCACCACCTTCTGTTCGGGGCGCCGCTCGGTGCAGGCCTTCAGCACGCCCAGCCCGCTGCCCTGCTTGAGAAAGAGATCGACCACCGCGAGGTTCCAGTCGGCGGCATGCGTGCGCAGCCATTCGACCGCGTGGTCTTCGGTTTCCGCGTAGCCGATCACCACGGTGCGCGCCAGTTCTTCCAGGGTGCCGATGAGGTTTTCACGGATCGTGAGGTTGTCCTCGACGATGTAGGTCTTCAATCTGGAATCCATGACGAACCGCGCTTCCTCCGACGTTGCCCGAATGATGTGGGCCGCGGCGCCCGCCGTGTTCTCGTGGCTGGCGGCGGCTGGACCGGGCTCTGGACGATGAGGCCTCCCTGCCGCGCATCATGCAGGGTTCAGTGCGAGGCATCTGTAGGCGGGTTCCGACGCCCCCGCAGGCGAGGGCCCTGGCGTCGCTCGGCGCGCGGTAGGTGATGCCGCACGCGGGTTGCGGCCCTGCGCCGACCTGGACGGCGCGCGCGATGCGGTCATCATGCAGCCATGGCGATGGATTCCACCCGCACCCTCCCGCGCAGATTTCCGCTGTGGCAGAAGCTGATCGTGCTGCTGCTCGCGGCGCTGGTGATCGCCATCCTGTTCTTTCCCTGGGACGTGCTGCGCGAGCCCGTCAACCGCTACGTGAGCGAGAAGACCGGCCGCAAGTTCGAGATCACGCGCCGGCTCGACGTCGATCTCGGCTGGCGCCGCGCCACCGTCAAGTTCGACGGCATCGAGTTCGCCAACCCCTCGTGGGCGCGTGACCCCTACCTCGTGAAGGCCGAGCGCGCCGAGTTCGACATCCGCCTCTGGCCGCTGGTGTCGCGCCGCATCGAGATTCCGCGGCTGGTGCTCGCCTCGCCCACCGTGGGCCTGCAGATGGAAGCCGACGGCCGGCGCACCTGGGCCTTCGGCAAGGACACCTCCGACGCCGGCACCGCGCCCACCATCGGCACCATCGAGGTCGATGGCGGCGCCATCGACTTCCTGGCCAAGCACCTGGGCGTGGACATCCATGCCGATGTCAGCTACGACACCGCGCGCGGCGCGCTGCCGGTGCACTACCGAATCAAGGGCCGCTACAAGGGCCAGCCGCTCACGGCCCAGGGCCGCGCCGGCAACGTGATGCAGATCAACGCGGCCGGCGCGCCGCCGTTCCCGCTCGAGATCGACGCGGCCGCCGGCCAGACCAAGCTCAAGGCGGGCGGCACCGTGGGCTCGCTCGCCGACCTCGACGGCATCGATGCGAAGTTCGACATCCGTGGCCAGACCCTGGGCGCGCTGTTCCCGTTGCTGGGCATCGCGCTGCCGCAGACCTCGCCCTACGCGGTACGCGGCAATCTCAGCAAGCGCGGCAGCCTGTGGGAGGCCAAGGCGCTGCAGGGCAAGCTGGGCCTGTCCGACATCGCGGGCGACATGCGCTTCGACCAGGCGACCCAGGTGCCCTACCTCGCGGGCGAACTGCGCTCCAAGGTGATGGACATGGACGACCTCGGCCCGCTGATCGGCCTGCCGCCGACCGCGCGCACCGCCGCCACCGTCGAGGGCGTGGCGCCGCCGCCGACCGTGACCCAGGTCAAGCGCCCGGGCGGCAAGGTGCTGCCGACCGCGCCGCTGGACTTCGAGCGCCTGCGCGCGATGAATGCCGACGTGAAGTACACGGCCGACCGCATCCGCAACGTGCGCGACGTCCCGCTCGACAGCGGCAGCGTGCAGGTCAAGCTCAAGGACGGCGTGCTCACGCTCGACCCGCTGCTGCTCGGCGTGGCCGGCGGCAAGCTGGGCGGCGCGATCCGCATCGACGGCTCGAAGAACCCGGCCGACATCCGTGCCGCGCTCGACGTGCGCGCGATGCAGCTCGCGCGGCTGTTCCCCAAGCTCGAGACCACCGGCAACAGCCTGGGCCGGCTCGACGGCCGCATCAACCTCTCGGGCTCGGGCAGCACGGTCGCCAACTGGCTCGGCGGCGCTTCGGGCGACGTGGCGGTGCTGGCCGGCCGCGGCCAGTTCGGCAACCTGCTGCCGGTGTTCGCGACGCTGGTGGGCGGCGACATCCTCAAGTTCCTGCTGCGCGGCGACCGCGACGTCGAACTGCGCTGCGCGGCCGTGGCCTTCGACGTGAACAAGGGGCTGGCGACCGGCCGCACGCTGATGGTCGACACCACCAACGCGCTGTTCACGGCCACGGGGCAGGCCAATTTCGCCACCGAGGGGCTGGACTTCGTGGTCCACCAGGAGCCCAAGAGCAAGAGCCTGCTGTCGATCCGCACGCCGCTGGTGGTCAGCGGCAGCTTCGGCGATCCCAAGGGCGGGCTGCAGGTCGGGCCGTTGGCGGGCCGTGGGCTGGCTGCGCTGGCGCTGGGCGCGGTCAATCCGCTGCTGGCGCTGGCCGCGACCATCGAGACCGGTCCCGGCGAGGATTCCGACTGCAAGGCGGTGCTGGCCCAGGCGAACAAGCCGACCGCCGGTGCCGCCGCCAACGGTGCGGCACGGGCCAAGGGCGCGAAGCAGCAGCCCTGACCCCGAGCAGGGCTAGGGTGCGGGGCGGTGCGCCGCGCAGACGCCGCAATGCGGATCGCGCGCCACGCGAAGCGTGTCGAACGAAGCGCTTCGCCCATCGAACATCAGCAGCCGGCCCGCCAGCGACGGCCCGATGCCCGCGAGCAGCTTGAGCGCCTCGAGCGCCTGCAGGGTGCCGATGGTGCCGACCACCGGCCCGAACACCCCGAGCACCGCGCACAGCGTCTCCTCGAAGGCCGCGTCGGGCGGGAACAGGCAGGCATAGCAGGGCGAGGCCGGATCGCGCACGTCGTACACGCTGAGCTGCCCGTCGAAGCGGATCGCGGCCCCCGCCACCAGCGGCTTGCCGTGCGTCACGCAGGCGCGGTTGACGGCCTGGCGCGTCACGAAGTTGTCGGTGCAGTCGAGCACCACGTCGGCCGCCGCGACCAGCGCCGACAGCTGGTCGGCGTCGGGGCGCAGCACGTGGGTCTCGATGGCGATGCCGGGATTGATGTCGCGCATGGCCTGCGCCGCCGACGCCACCTTGGGCTGGCCCACGCGCGCCTCGGTATGGGCGACCTGGCGCTGCAGGTTGGTGAGGTCGACCTCGTCGTCGTCGACCAGCACGATGCGCCCCACGCCCGCCGCCGCGAGGTAGAGCACGGCCGGCGATCCCAGCCCGCCGGCACCGATCACCAGCACCCGGCCGGCGCTCACGCGCGCCTGGCCATCGATGCCGAATTCCTCGAGCAGGATGTGGCGCGAATAGCGCAGCAGGTCGTCGTCTTCGTTCATGGCGGGGAGAAAGCAAAAGGGACCGGTCTGGCCGGTCCCCTGCGATGGGATGCGAAGTCGGAGCGTCCGGAAGGGGCTCGCGCCCCGGCCGGTCAGTTCTCCTTCTTCTCTTCCTTGTTGTCGACGATCACCTGCGTCTTGCTGACCAGCACCGGCTGGCCCTTGAGGCGGTTGAGCGCCTGCACCAGCGGGAAGTCCTTGTCGGAGCCGAACTCGGGCACCTTGCGGTCCTGCGGCGGCTTCTTGGCTTCTTCCTCGAGGCGCTTGCGGGCCTCGTCGCGGGCCTTCTCGCGCTCGGGGTCCTTGACCTCGGGGCCCTGGCCGCTGGCCAGGTGCTTCTCGAGGTCGGCCTCGCGCATGCGCAGCGCGGCGAAGGGGCTGCCCTCGGCGCTCTCGTCGACCAGCACGTTCGGCACGATGCCCTTGGCCTGGATCGAGGTGCCGCTGGGCGTGTAGTAGCGCGCGGTGGTGATCTTCAGGCCGGTGTCGGGGCCGAGCGGACGCACCGTCTGCACCGAGCCCTTGCCGAAGGTCTGGCTGCCCATGATGGTGGCGCGCTTGTGGTCCTGCAGCGCGCCCGCGACGATCTCGCTGGCCGAGGCCGAGCCTTCGTTCACGAGCACCACCAGCGGCACCGACTTCAGCGCGGCCGGCAGGCTGCGCAGCGGGTCGCTGCCGGAGCGGCGCTGGTAGAACTCGGGCGCCGCCTTGTAGACCGCCTTGCTCTCGGCGAGTTGGCCGTCGGTGGTGACCACCGTGGCGTTCTCGGGCAGGAAGGCCGCTGATACCGCCACGGCCGCGTCGAGCAGGCCGCCCGGGTCGTTGCGCAGGTCGAGCACCAGGCCCTTGAGGTTCGGGTCTTCCTTGTACAGGTCGTCGATCTTCTTCACGAAGTCGTCGACCGTGCGCTCCTGGAACTGCGACAGGCGGATCCAGCCGTAGCCCGGCTCGATCATCTTGCCGCGCACCGATTGGGTGCGGATTTCCTCGCGCGTGATCGTGACCGGGAAGGTGCGGCTCTCGTCCTTGCGGAAGATCGTCAGCAGCACCTTGGTGTTGGCCTCGCCGCGCATGCGCTTGACCGCCTCGTTGAGCGACAGGCCGCGCACCGCGGTGTCGTCGATCTTGGTGATCAGGTCATTGGGCTTGAGGCCGGCGCGGAACGCGGGCGAGCCCTCGATCGGGGAGACCACCTTGATCAGGCCGTCTTCCTGCGAGATCTCGATGCCCACGCCGACGAAGCGGCCGGTAGTGCCTTCCCTGAATTCCTTGAAGGACTTCTTGTCGAAGTACTGGGAATGCGGGTCGAGCCCGGCGACCATGCCGGAGATGGCGTCGGAAATCAGCTTCTTCTCGTCGACCGGTTCGACGTAGTCGCTCTTGACCATGCCGAACACGGCAGCGAGTTGCTGCAGTTCCTCGAGCGGCAGTGGCGCGAGCGAGCCGCGCGCGACGGTCTGCAGCGAGGCGGTGGTCAGGACGCCTGCGACGGCGCCGGCGGCGACCCAGCCGGTGATCTTGAGTTTCTGGCCCATGGGTAAGTGTCCTTGTCGGCTGTCGAACCAATATACACAGCTTGGAAACAAATTGCCCGCCGGGGTTCCACGGGTGGAGCGGCGGGCACGGTTTTTCTACAGCGCGGCTTCAGCCTTTGCCTTGCGAGGCGACCGCGGCGGCGGCTTTCTCGGCGGCGGCGGCATCGCCCAGGTAGTAGTGCCGCAGCGGCTTGAGATCGTCGTCGAGCTCGTACACCAGGGGAATGCCGTTCGGGATGTTCAGGCCGACGATGTCGTCGTCCGAGATGCCGTCCAGGTACTTCACCAGCGCGCGGATCGAGTTGCCGTGCGCCGCCACCACGAGGCGGCGGCCGGTGCGGATGGCCGGGGCCATCGACTCGTTCCAGAACGGCAGCACGCGCGCCACCGTGTCCTTCAGGCATTCGGTCAGCGGGATCTGCTCGGGCGCGAGCTTGGCGTAGCGCACGTCGCCGCGCTCGCTGCGCGGGTCGTCGGCTTCCAGCGGCGGCGGCGGCGTGCCGTAGCTGCGGCGCCAGACCAGCACCTGCTCGTCGCCGTACTTCTTGGCCGTCTCGGCCTTGTTCAGGCCCTGCAGGCCGCCGTAGTGGCGTTCGTTGAGGCGCCACGAATGCACCACCGGCAGCCAGGTGCGGTCGAGTTCGTCGAGCGTGTGCCACAGGGTGCGGGTGGCGCGCTTGAGCACGCTGGTGTAGGCCACGTCGAAGTCGTAGCCCTCGGCCTTCAGCAGCCGGCCCGCCTGCTTGGCCTGCTCGACGCCGGTCTCGGTCAGGTCGACGTCGGTCCAGCCGGTGAAGCGGTTTTCGAGGTTCCAGGTCGATTCGCCGTGGCGGATCAGTACCAGTTTGTGCATGTCGGAGGCCTTTGGCAGCGCTTTGTAAACCCGACATTCTAAAATCCCGGGTTTGCCTCTCTCCAAGGAACCCCCGTGAAATTGATCGAATTCGTCACCGCGAACTGGATGCTGGTCCTGATCGTGCTCAGCTCGGGCGCCATGCTGGCCTGGCCGCTGATTCGCGGCGCGGGGGGCGGCACGCTGACGGCCGACGCGGCGGTGCACCTCATCAACCGCGAGCGCGCGGTGCTGGTGGACCTGCGCGATCCCGAGGAATTCGCCGCCGGCCACATGATCGGCGCGAAGAACGTGCCGCTGGCCCAGCTCGAGGAAAAGCTGGCCTCCACGGTCAAGAACAAGAACGTGCCGCTGCTGCTGGTGTGCGAGAACGGCTCGCGCGCGCAGCGCGCGGTGGCCGCGGCCAAGAAGCTGGGTTACGAGCAGGCCCAAGCGGTGTCCGGCGGACTCAAGGCGTGGAAAGCGGCTAACCTGCCGGTTGAAAAGGCCTGAACCCCACCGAGATACGAACCATGCAAGCCGTCAAGATGTACACCACCGCCGTGTGCCCCTACTGCACACGCGCCAAGCAGATCCTCAAGTCCAAGGGCGTCGAGCAGATCGAGGAGATCCGCATCGACAGCGATCCCCAGGCGCGCATGGCCATGATGGAGATCACCCAGCGCCGCACGGTGCCGCAGATCTTCATCGGCGACACCCACGTGGGCGGCTGCGACGACCTGATGGCGCTCGACAGCCGTGGCGGCCTGGTACCGCTGCTGCAGGGCCAGGCGGCCTGATTCAAGGCCGGCCGACCGCCGGTCCGTAGCCGTCACATCGCCGGGCGATAATCGCCCGTTCACCATCTGCGGCCCGCCGCGGGAAACCATCCCCCGGCGGGCCTTGTTTTGACCCTCGAAAGTTCAGCCATGGCCGACCAGCAAGCCCAAGATCCCGTGTTCCAGATCCAGCGCGTCTACCTCAAGGACCTGTCGCTCGAACAACCCAACTCGCCCGCGATCCTGCTGGAACAGGAACAGCCCACCGTCGACATCCAGCTCGGCGTGGACGCCCAGCCCGTGGCCGACGGCATCTTCGAGGTGTCGGTGTCCGCCACCGTGCAGACCAAGATCGGCGACAAGACCGTGTTCCTGGTCGAAGCCAAGCAGGCCGGCATCTTCGAGATCCGCAACCTGCCCGAAGACCAGATGGGCCCGATCCTCGGCATCGCCTGCCCGCAGATCGTCTACCCCTACCTGCGCGGCAACGTGGCCGACGTGATCCAGCGCGGCGGCTTCCCGCCCGTGCACCTGGCCGAGATCAACTTCCAGGCCATGTACGAGCAGCAGCAGGCCCAGGCCGCCGGCCAGCCTTCGCCCATCGTCACGCAATAAGCCTGACGGCACGCAACGCCGCGACGCCGATGAAGATCTGCGTTCATGGCGCCGGCGCCTGGGGCACGGCGGTGGCCGTCAATGCGGCCGCCCGCCACGAGGTCACGCTGTGGGCCCGTGACGCGGCCCAGGCCGAGGCCATCTCCCGGGCCCGCGAGAACACCCGCTACCTGCCGGGGCTGGCCTTGCCGGCCTCGCTCGCGGTGCGCGCGGGCGGCATCGGCCAGGCGCAGGCCGGCGCCGACCTGGTCATCGTGGCCACGCCCATGGCCGCGCTGCGCCGGCAGCTCGAGACCCTGCGCGACAGCGGCACCCGCGTGCCGGTCGCCTGGCTCTGCAAGGGCGTGGAGCCCGCGCAGGCCGCGAACACCACCGCCTCCTCCTTCGGCCTGCTGGCCCACGAAATCCGCGCGCAGGTCGCGCCCGATCTGCTGGCCGGCGTGCTCAGCGGCCCGAGCTTCGCGCAGGAAGTGGCCGAGGGCCGCCCGACCGCGCTGGTCGCGGCCAGCCCGCATGCCGCCGTGCGCGACGCGCTGGTCGACGCCTTCCATGGTCCCGCGCTGCGCGTCTACGCCAATGACGACATCGTCGGCGTCGAGGTCGGCGGCGCGGTCAAGAACGTGCTGGCCATCGCCACCGGCCTGTGCGACGGCCTCGCGCTGGGCCTCAACGCGCGCGCCGCGCTGATCACGCGCGGCCTGGCCGAGATGACCCGCTTCGGCCTCGCGCTCGGCGCCCGCACCGACACCTTCATGGGCCTGTCGGGCCTGGGCGACCTGGTGCTCACCGCCACCGGCGACCTGTCGCGCAACCGCAAGGTCGGCCTGCTGCTGGCCCAGGGCCGCACCCTGGCGCAGGCGGTCGATTCGCTGGGCCACGTGGCCGAGGGCGTCTACTGCGCCCGCACCGTGGTGCAGCGCGCGCGCGGGCTGGGCGTGGAAATGCCCATCGCCGAAGGCGTGGTCGCGCTGCTCGACGGCCGCGTGAGCCCCGCCGACGCCGTGGCCGCGCTGACCGGGCGCGACCCGGTGCCCGAATCGGTTCGGCCGCCCCCATAACAACATCCGGAAGACAAACCGCCCCATGCGTTCCCGTTTCGATTTCTCCGCGCCGGCCATCGCCGCGCTGGCCCAGGCCGATGCGGCCCGCGCACTGCAGGAGGACGTCGCCGACGGCGACCTCACCGCCTCCCTGGTCGATGCCGGCCGCCGCGCCCACGCGCGCGTGCTGGTGCGCGAGCCGGCCGTGCTGTGCGGCGCGCCCTGGGTCGAGGCCACGCTGGCGCAGCTCGATCCGCAGGTGCGCATCGACTGGCGCTGCGCCGAGGGCGGGCGCTGCGAGCCGAACCAGGTCGTGCTCGAGATGGAAGGCCCGGCCCGCGCGCTGCTGACCGCCGAGCGCACCGCGCTCAACTTCCTGCAGCTGCTGAGCGCCGTCGCGACCAAGGCCGCGCTCTACAGCGACATCGTCGAGGGCACGCGCGCGCGCATCGTCGACACCCGCAAGACGCTGCCGGGCCTGCGCCTGGCGCAGAAGTACGCGGTACGCACCGGCGGCGGCCTCAACCACCGCATCGGCCTGTACGACGCCGTGCTGATCAAGGAAAACCACATCGCCGCGGCCGGTGGCGTGGCCGCCGCGCTGCGCGCCGTGGCTCCGGCCGCCGAGCGTGCCGATTTCGTCGAGATCGAGGTCGAGACCCTGGCGCAGCTGCGCGAGGCGCTCGACGCCGGCGCGCGCATGGTGCTGCTCGACAACATGGACCTGCCGACCCTGCGCGAGGCGGTGCGCATCAACGACGCCGCCGGCGAAGGCCGCGCGGTGCTCGAGATATCGGGCGGCGTCACGCTCGACGGCCTGCGCGAACTGGCCGAGACCGGCGTCGACCGGATCTCGGTCGGTGCGCTGACCAAGGACGTCAAGGCCATCGATTTCTCGATGCGCTTCCAGGACCGCTGAGGGAGACGCGCACATGGCTTCCTCCGCCGTCATCGATGTCGAGTACGAACAGCCGGCCGAAGGGAGCGTCTGCGACACCCGCCGCGCCTGGGCCCGCGTACCGCCCGAGCCCACGTCCACCGAGCGAGAGGCGCTCAAGGAGCGCATCCGCCGCCTGCTGCGCGAGCGCAACGCGGTCATGGTGTCGCACTTCTACGTCCACCCCGACCTGCAGGACCTGGCCGAGGAAACCGGCGGCATCGTCAGCGATTCGCTCGAGATGGCGCGCTTCGGTCGCGACCATGCGGCCGGCACGCTGGTGGTGTCGGGCGTGCGCTTCATGGGCGAGACCGCCAAGATCCTGTCGCCCGAGAAGCGGGTGCTGATGCCCGACCTCGACGCCAACTGCTCGCTCGACCTGGGCTGCCCGGTCGACGAATTCGGCGCCTTCTGCGACGCCCATCCCGACCGCACCGTGGTCGTCTACGCCAACACCAGCGCCGCCGTGAAGGCGCGCGCCGACTGGCTCGTCACCTCGAGCTGCGCGCTCGACGTGGTGGGCGCGCTGCATGCGCAGGGCCGCAAGATCCTCTGGGGCCCCGACCGCCACCTCGGCGACTACATCCAGCGCCAGACCGGTGCCGACATGGTGAGCTGGAACGGCGCCTGCATCGTGCACGACGAATTCAAGGCGCTCGAGCTCGAGCTGCTCAAGCAGGCCCATCCGCGCGCCAAGGTGCTGGTGCATCCCGAGTCCTCGGCCGAGGTGATCGCGCTGGCCGATGCCGTGGGCTCGACCTCGGCGATCCTCAATGCCGCGCGCCAGCTCGACGCGACCGAGTTCATCGTCGCGACCGACAACGGCATGCTGCACAAGCTGCGCACGCTCAATCCGGGCAAGACCTTCATCGAGGCGCCCACGGCCGGCAACGGCGCCACCTGCAAGAGCTGCGCGCATTGCCCGTGGATGGCGATGAACGGGCTGGCCGACCTCGCGAACGCGCTCGAGACCGGCGCCGGCGAGATCCACGTCGACCCGGCGCTGGGCCTGCGCGCGCGCGTGCCGATCGACCGCATGCTGGCCTTCACGGCCGGGCTGAAGAACGGCATCGCGCCGGGCAGCCTGGTGGCGGGGATCGGCGCGGCCTGACCAGCCGGGCCGGGGCTAGAACTCCAGCGTGCAGGAGTCTCCCAGCGCCTCGCGCCACACCCGCACGCGCGCCAGCGAAGCCTGAAGCTCGCCCAGCGCCTCGGCGATGAACAGGCACAGGTTCTCCAGCGTGGGCGGATGCAGCCCCGGCACCTCGTCGAGCAGCCGGTGGTCAAGCCGATCGCGCACGTCGTCGAGCCGCCGCCGCAGCAGGCCCAGGTCGATCACCATGCCGGTCGCGGGATCGCGCTCGCCCGCGAGCCAGACCTCGGCGTGGTAGGTGTGGCCGTGGATGCGGCGGCTGCCTTCGGCCTCGATCTCGCGTTTCAGGGTGTGGGCGGCGTCGAAGAAGAAGCGTTGGCTGATCGTGAATCGCATGGGGAGCGCAGGAACGGGGAAGCGGGCATCAGCGGATGCCGGTGAACTTGTGGGTCTGCACGCTGAGGCGCCAGCGCGGCTGGCGCAGGCAGGCGTCGATGCACAGCGCGGTGTTGGCGGCCTGCCGCGGGCCGTCCATGGGCTGCAGGAAGCGGTGCGCGAACTCGCCGCTGCGCGCCATCGCGTCGAGGTCGATGCCCTCCTGCGGCCACACCAGCTTGAGTTCCTGGCCGCGCCGCTGCACCCAGGGCGCGCCGGCCTTGGGACTGATGCAGAGCCAGTCGATGCCCTCGGGCGCGGCCACGGTGCCGTTGCTCTCGACGGCGATGCGGAAGCCGCGCGCATGCAGCGCATCGATCAGCGCGGCGTCGACCTGCAGCAGCGGCTCGCCGCCGGTCAGCACCACGAGGCGGTGGCCGGCATCGTCGGCGGGCCACTGCGCGGCAATGGTGTCGGCCAGCGCATCGGCCTCCTTGAACTTGCCGCCCAGCGTGCCGTCGGTGCCGACGAAATCGGTGTCGCAGAAACGGCAGACCGCGCTGGCGCGGTCTGCCTCGCGGCCGCTCCAGAGGTTGCAGCCCGCGAAGCGGCAGAACACGGCCGGCATGCCGGCCTGGCCGCCTTCGCCCTGCAGCGTGTAGAAGATCTCCTTGACGCTATAGCTCATCGCGTCGCCACCCAGGGCTCGATCTCGAGGTTGTCGATCAGCCGCGTGCTGCCCAGGCGCGCGGCCGCGAGCGCCACCAGCGGCTCGGTGCCGTCGAGCGCGGCCGGCGGCTGCAGGTCGAGGCGGCGGCGCACCGTCAGGTAGTCGGGCTGCCAGCCGCGCTGGGCCAGTGCCTGCATCGCGCGCGCCTCGATTGCCGCGAGCTCGCCGCCGCCGCGCACGGCCTCGGCGATCTCCTTGAGCGCACGCGAGAGCTGCACCGCCTCGGCGCGCTCGCCTTCGCTCAGGTAGCCGTTGCGCGAGGAGAGCGCGAGGCCGTCGTCGGCGCGGCGCGTCTCGCCGCCCACGATCTCGATAGCCAGCGCGAACTGCCGCACCAGGTGGCGGATCATCATCAGCTGCTGGTAGTCCTTCTTGCCGAACACCGCCACGCGCGGCTGCACGCAGCTGAACAGCTTCATCACCACGGTGCACACGCCGACGAAGAAGCCGGGCCGGAAGTGGCCCTCGAGGATGTCGGCCAGCGCCGGGTCGGGATGCACCTTGCAGGTCTGGGGCTCGGGATAGAGCGCCTTCTCGTCGGGCGCGAACAGCACGTCGCAGCCGGCGGCTTCCAGCTTGGCGCAGTCGCTGTCCCAGGTGCGCGGATAGGTGTCGAAGTCCTCGTGCGGCAAAAACTGCAGCCGGTTCACGAAGATGCTCGCGACGGTGGCGTCGCCCAGCGGCTTCGCTTGCGTGACCAGCGCGATGTGGCCGTCGTGCAGGTTGCCCATGGTCGGCACGAAGGCAGGGCGCTCGAAGCGCGCCAGGTGGTCGCGCAGCTCGGGGATGGTGCGGGCGATGAACATGAGGCGGTCCTCCTTGGAACGATGGAAAAAAGAAGAGGGGGGCTTACCAGGCGTGCAGCCGGTCGTCGGGAAAGCTGCCGTCCTTGACGGCGCGCACATAGGCCGCGAGCGCCTGCGGGATGCCGCCGGCGCCGTCCATGAAGTTGCGCACGAACTTCGGCATGCGGCCCAGGTTCAGGCCCAGCATGTCGTGCAGCACGAGCACCTGGCCCGCGGTGCCGCGGCCGGCACCGATGCCGATGGTGGCGCAGCGCGTGAGTTCGGCCGTGAGCGCGGTGGCCAGCGCGGCCGGCACCATCTCGAGGACCAGCATCGCGGCGCCCGCGTCCTGCAGCGCCTGGGCTTCCTCGCGCAGCCGGGCCGCGGCGGCGTCGCCCTTGCCCTGCACGCGGTAGCCGCCGAGCGCATGCACGGTCTGCGGCGTCAGGCCCAGGTGCGCGCACACCGGGATGCCGCGCTCGACCAGGAAGCGCACGGTCTCGGTGGTCCAGCCGCCGCCCTCGAGCTTCACCATGTGGGCGCCGGCCTGCATCAGCACGGTGGCGCTGCGCAGCGCCTGTTCGCGCGACTCCTGGTAGCTGCCGAAGGGCAGGTCGGCGATCAGCCAGGCCGTGCCCTGCACGCGCCGCAGCCCGCGCGAGACGCTGTCGGTGTGGTGGCGCATGGTCTCGAGCGTGACGCCGACCGTGCTCGACAGGCCCTGGCAGACCATGCCGAGCGAATCGCCGACCAGCAGGCATTCGACGCCCGCGGCATCGGCCACGGCCGCGAAGGTGGCGTCGTAGGCCGTGAGCATCGCGATCTTCTCGCCGCGCGCATGCAGCTCGGCCAGCCGCGGCAAGCTCAGCGGCTTGCGCGTGGCGGGCTGCGAGGCCGGCGGCAGCGTGCCGTAGGGCGTGGCGGCGGTGGCTTCGTTCGGGGTTGAGGCGTTGGACATGGTTGGGTTTCTCCCTGCGGGCGTCGGTGGCCGGGCATCCTGGGTTGAAGAAAGCGGGAACGGGTGGGTCTATCGGTCGGCCGGTACCAGCACCGTGGGCGCGGTGGGCTCGGCGAGCGAAGGATAGTCGCGGCTGAAATGCAGGCCCCGGCTCTCGTGGCGGGCCTGCGCGGAACGCACGATCAGCTCGGCCACCTGCACCAGGTTGCGCAGTTCGAGCAGGTCGCGCGTGACGTGGAAATTGGCGTAGAACTCGTGGATCTCGGCCTGCAGCAGCGCGATGCGGTGGCTGGCGCGCTCCAGGCGCTTGTTGGTGCGCACGATGCCCACGTAGTCCCACATGAAGCGGCGCAGCTCGTCCCAGTTGTGCGAGATCACCACCGCCTCGTCGGCATCGGTCACCTGGCTCGCATCCCAGGCCGGCAGCGCCACCGCTTCGCGCGCCGGCGCGGCGCCGATGGCCGCGGCCGCCGCGCGCGCGAACACCATGCACTCCACCAGCGAATTGCTGGCCAGCCGGTTCGCGCCGTGCAGCCCGGTGCAGGCGGTCTCGCCGATCGCGTAGAGGCCCGGCAGGTCGGTGCGGCCGGCCAGGTCGGTGACCACGCCGCCGCAGGTGTAGTGGGCCGCCGGCACCACCGGGATCGGCTCGCGCGTGATGTCGATGCCGAGTTCGGCGCAGCGCGCGAGGATGTTCGGGAAATGCGCGCGCAGGAAATCCGGGCTCTGGTGCGAGATGTCGAGGTGCACGCAGTCCAGGCCATGCTTCTTCATCTCGAAGTCGATCGCGCGCGCCACCACGTCGCGCGGCGCGAGTTCGGCGCGCCCGTCGTGCCGCGGCATGAAGCGGGTCCCGTCGGGCAACTTGAGCAGCCCGCCTTCGCCGCGCACCGCCTCGCTGATCAGGAAGGACTTGGCATGCGGGTGGTACAGGCAGGTCGGGTGGAACTGGATGAACTCCATGTTCGACACCCGGCAGCCCGCGCGCCAGGCGGCCGCGATGCCGTCGCCGGTGGCGGTGTCGGGGTTGGTGGTGTAGAGGTAGACCTTGCCCGCGCCGCCCGTCGCCAGGATGGTGTGCGGCGCGCGGAAGGCCAGCACGTCGCCGCTGGCGTCGTCGAGCGCGTAGAGGCCCGCGCAGCCCGCCTCGGGCGCACCGAGCCGCTCGCCGGCGACCAGGTCGACCAGCGTGTGGTGCTCGAACAGCGTGACGTTGGGCGTGCGGCGCACGCGCTCGATCAGCACCTGCTGCACGGCCGCGCCGGTGGCGTCGGTCACGTGCACGATGCGGCGCTGGCTGTGGCCGCCCTCGCGCGTGAGGTGCAGGTCGCCGTCCTCCTCGGAGAAGGGCACGCCGAGCTCGCGCAGCCAGCCGATGGCCTCGGGCGCGTGCTCGACCACGAAGCGCGTGGCGGCCGCATCGCACAGTCCGGCGCCGGCCACCAGCGTGTCGTCGACATGGGCGTCGAAGCTGTCGCCCGCGGCCAGCACCGCCGCGATGCCGCCCTGGGCCCAGCCGCTCGAGCCGTCGGCCAGCGCGCGCTTGGTCAGCACCGCCACGCGGTGCGTGGGCGCCAGCAGCAGAGCCGCGGAGAGCCCGGCGAGGCCGCTGCCGACGATGAGGACGTCGAAATCGAGGGAGGAGGCCATGGCGCGCGGGAAGGGACGAGGGTCAGGGTCGGTGGTGCGGCAGCGCACCGGTCCGGCCCGACGGCAGGGTGAGAGGAAGTTGCCGCGCCGCCGGGCGGCGCGCGAAGGAGGTGGGCCGCATGGGACTCAGGCTGGGGAGTAGGCCAGCCGCACGTAGATCGGCGCGAAGGCCTCGGCCTGCGTGATCTCGATCAGCGTTTCCTTGGCCAGCTCGAGCATCGCGATGAAGGTCACGACCATCACCGGCGCGCCGCGCGAGACGTCGAACAGCTTCTCGAACTCCACGAAGCGCTGGCCCTGCAGGTGGCGCAGCACGATGCTCATGTGCTCGCGCACGCTGAGTTCCTCGCGCGAGATCTTGTGGTGCTGCACGAGCTTGGCGCGCTTCATGATGTCGGCCCAGGCATCGCGCAGGTCGACCACCGCCACCTCGGGGAAGCGCGGCTTGAGCGACTGCTCGATGTAGACCTGGGCGCGCCAGAAGTCGCGCCCGTAGGTCGGCATCGCGTTGAGCGAGGCGGCCTGCAGCTTGGTCTGCTCGTACTCGAGCAGCCGGCGCACGAGCTCGGCGCGCGGGTCCTCGGCTTCCTCGCCCTCGGCCGCCTTCTTGGGCGGCAGCAGCATGCGCGACTTGATCTCGATCAGCATCGCGGCCATCAGCAGGTATTCCGCTGCGAGCTCGAGGTTGGTCTGGCGGATCTCGTCGACGTAGCTCAGGTACTGCCGCGTCAGCGCGGCCATCGGGATGTCGAGGATGTTGAAGTTCTGCTTGCGGATCAGGTACAGCAGCAGGTCCAGCGGGCCCTCGAAGGCCTCGAGGAAGACCTGCAGCGCCTCGGGCGGGATGTACAGGTCCTTCGGCATCGCGAACAGCGGCTCGCCGTAGAGCCGGGCGAGCGCGACCTGGTCGACCACCTCGGGCATGGCCACGACCAGCGTGTCGCTGTCCTCGTCGCGCGGTCCGCTCATCGGGCAGGCGCTATCGAAAAAGTAGCGCCGTGCCCAGCATTGGCGGGCGACGGATGCCGCATCGGCATCATGTTCTTACTTGGCCTGGGTCTGGTAGACGTAGGGCTGCTGCGGTACGCGGGCTTCCGCGTATTCCTCGAGCAGGCCGCGGTCGAGGTGCTTGTCCCAGAGCAGGGCGCGGCCCGCGCGCTGTTCCGCCTCGAGCGTCGGCTTCTTGGTTTTCATCTCGTCGATGAAGCTGGTGATCTCGGAGGTGTAGTGGGGGCGGCGGAAGATGGACATAGACTGAACCTTTGTGGGCGCGAATTTTACCGGGGGACAGCATGGGGCAGGTACGAGTCTGGCGGATCGGGGTGGCGGCCGTGTGGCTGGCGGTGGTGGCGGCCCTCGTCGCGGGCTGCGATTCGCAGCGCATCGAGCAGCTCGAGGAGGGCGTGTCGACCGAGGCCGACGTGCGCGCGCGCTTCGGCGAACCCGAGAACGTCTGGGACGCGCCCGGCGGCCGGGTGTTCGAATACAACCGCCAGCCCCAGGGCCAGAAGAACTACATGATCACCATCGGCGCCGACGGAAAGATGAGCGCGCTGCGCCAGGTGCTCACGCCCGAGAACTTCGCGCGCGTGACCAACGGCATGGCGATGGAGGACCTGCGCAAGATGCTCGGCAAGCCCGCCAAGGTCACGCCCTATCCGCTGCGCCGCGAGTACGAATGGGAATGGCGCTGGGTGCAGCCGCCCAACTCGCCGATGGTGTTCACCGCGGTGCTCAACGACGACCAGCGCGTGGTGCGCAGCGGCTCCTCGCCCGACCGCGGCACCGAGGCGCCCTGAGGCCGGGAAACGCGCCCCGGTCACCCCATGAAAATGGGGGGCGCGAAGCGCGCGGCGCCGACTAAGCTCGGCGCCACCGCCATGCCCGACGCCGCCGCCATTCCCGCCGCTTCCTTCCCCGCGCTGCGCTGGCGCGTCGCATTGCTCGAGGACGATGCCGAGGTCCGGCATTTCTTCGAGGCCTGCATTGCGGCCCATCCCGAACTCGAGCTGGTTGCCTCGCTGGGCCTGATGGCCGAGGCCGTGGCCTGGTTCGACAGCCACCAGGCCGACATCCTGCTGACCGACCTCGCGCTGCCCGACGGCCATGCGCTCGAGCTGCTGCGCCAGGTGGTGCGCAGCCAGCCGGCCTGCGAGGTGCTGGTGGTCTCGGTCTTCGGCGACGAGGACACGGTGCTCGACTGCGTGCGCGCGGGCGCGGTGGGCTACATCCAGAAGGACTCCTCGCCGGCCGACATCGCGCAGGTGATCGTCGACATCAAGCACGGCGCCTCGCCGATCTCGCCGATGATCGCGCGCAAGCTGCTGCTGCACGTGCGCGGCGGCGCCGACGCCCGGCCCGCGGCCGCGCCCGACCCGGCGGCCGCCATGATGCTGACCCCGCGCGAGACCGAGGTGCTGGAGCTGATCTCGCGCGGCTACTCGTACGGCGAAATCGCGCGCCTGCAGGGCGTGACCAAGCACACGGTGCAGGGCCACATCAAGAACCTCTACAGCAAGCTCGCGGTGCATTCGCGCGGCGAGGCCGTGTTCGAGGCCAGCCGCATGGGGCTGCTGGGGCGCATGCTGGGCTGATGCGCCGCCTGCTGCTTGCCGTCCTCGTGCTGGTCGCCGCTTTGCTGGCGCCTGCCGCGGCAGGGGGCACCCACGAGGTGCTTGCGCTCGACCGCGGCGAACTGCAGCTGCGCTTCGTCGGCCGCCCTTCGCCGCCGCCGGCCGAGGTCACGCTGCCGCTGCACTGGGACGCCCACTGGCCGCGCGCCGTCGGCTGGGCCCAGGTGCGCATCCGCTTCGCCGCGCCCGCGGGCCATGCCGACGAGCCGCAGGCGCTGCTCGTCAGCCGCATCGGCAACGCCTACCGCGTGAAGCTCAACGGCCAGGTGATCGCGGCCGCCGGCAAGCTCGAGCAGATCAACGACGGCTGGTCGAACCGCCGCCCGCTGTGGCTGCGCGTGCCGCCCTCGCTGCTGCGCGACGGCGAGAACCTGCTCGAGATCGCCGTGCGCGCCGATCCCTCGCGCCGCGCCGGCATCGCGCCGGTGCGCCTGGGCGCCGAGCGCCTGCTGCAGCCGCAGTGGGACGCGCTCGAATGGCGCCACGTCACCCTGCCGCGCGTGATCACGCTGTTCAGCTTGCTGGTGGCGGTGTTCTGCCTGATGCTGTGGGCGCAGCAGCGCGAGGCCGTCTACGGCTGGGCCGCGCTGTGCGAGGCGCTGTGGAGCCTGCGCATCGCCGCCACCTGGTGGGAGGAGGGCCTGCTCGCCTGGCCGAGCTGGTTCAAGGTGGTGCTCGCGGTGTTCTGGCTCGGCCACATCGCCACCTACCTCGTGATCCGGGAGGTCTGGCACGGCCGGCCGCGGCGCGAGCAATGGCTGGTCTGGGGCGTGCTGGGCCTGGGCCCGGTGGCACTGGCGCTCGGCACGCTGCAGCAGACGCAGAACTGGGTGCTCGGCTGGATCCTGCTGCTGGTGGCCGGCTGGCTCGCGCTGTCGCTGCGACTGGGCTGGGAGACCTGGCGCCACCGGGCCGGCGAGCGCGCCTGGATGCTGCTGATCCTGGTCGCGGGCTGGGTCGCGCTGGTGCGCGACAGCGTGATCGCGCGGCTCCTGGTCGAGCGCTTCGACGAGGCCGGCTGGACCAAGTTCGCGGCCGTGCTGGTGAGCCTCGCGATCCTCGCCATCGTGGGCATCCGCTTCCAGCGCACGCGCGAGGAACTGCGCCAGCTCCATCTGTCACTCGAGGACCGCATCCGCCTGCGCGAATCCGAGCTGGCCGACAAGCATGCCGAGCTGCGCCGGCTCGAGCATGCGAGCGCGGTCGCGGCCGAGCGCGCCCGCATCCTGCGCGACATGCACGACGGCGCCGGCGCGCACCTGATCACCGCCATGCTGCAGCTCGAGCGCGGCGTGGCCACCAAGTCGGAGGTGATGCAGACCCTGCGCGAATCGCTCGACCAGCTGCGGCTGTCGATCGATGCCATCAACCTGCCGGCCGGCGACGCCAACGCGCTGCTCGCGAGCATGCGCTTCCGGCTGCAGCCGCGCATCGAGGCCGCGGGGCTCGCGCTCGACTGGTCGGTGGCGAACCTGCCGCGCTGGCGCTGCGATTCCGACGAGGCCACGCGGCACCTGCAGTACATGCTGCTGGAGGCGATCTCGAACGTGCTGCAGCATGCGCGCGCACGCGTGCTCGCGGTCAGCGCGGCGGTCAGCACGACGGTCGGTGGCGATGCCATCGAGATCGTGCTGCGCGACGACGGCTGCGGCCTCGGCGAGGCGCGCGGCAACGGCCTGCGCTCGATGCGCCAGCGCGCCGCGCAGGCCGGCGTCGAACTGCGCATCGAGAAGGCCGAGCCCGGCACGCGCGTGGTGCTGCGGCTGCCGCTGGCGTAGGAACCGCCATCTTTATGGGGCGCGCCGCGCGCCCCGTTTTCCTAGATTCGAACGCAGCCCCCGCTGCGCATCGCACAGGCCCGCCAGGCCTCGTGCGCACGGGTCGTTCCACCCCTTTGCGCCTCCTCGCCATGACACCTGCTTCCCGGCCGCGTGCCGTCTTCACGCCGACCCTGATCGCCGCCGCCGTCGCCGGCCTGGTGTGCGCATCCGCCTTGCCGCGCGCCTTCGCGCAGAGCGCGTGGACCTCCGCGCCGCCCTATGCCGACATGGCGCGCGCCGACTGGTTCAACGCCGCCAACTGGAGCGCGGGCGTGCCCGGCGCCGGCACGGCCGTGACCGTGAACCTCGTGCCGGGCACCGTCGTCGGCATCGTCTCGGGCCCGGCCAGCGCGGCCTCGGTCGATGCCTCCAACGGCACGCTGATGGTGGTGGAGGGCGCGGGCCGGCTCGACACGGGCCTGTTCAACCTCGGCAGCAGCGACGGCCGCGACGTGCAGACCCTGCTGCGCATCGGCGGCGGCGGCATCGTGAATGCCGCGCGCTTCGTCTCGCAGGGCGGCGGCGGCACCGAGAACACGGTGTCGCTGAGCGGCGCGGGCAGCGCGCTCAACGTCGCCGGCGAGCTGCAGATCGGCCGCAGCGGCACCGGGATGATGCAGCTCGACGAGGGCGCGCGCGTGAGCGCGGGCACGCTGCAGCTCGGGCAGGCGGGCACGGCCGACGGCCATGTGCTGGTGATCGGCGAGACCCCGGTCGATGCGCTGGTGGCCGAGCGCATCGTGCTCGCCACGCCGGGCTCGACGCTGGCCATCTCGCGCGCCGGCACGGCGCCGCTGGTGCTGGGCGCGGCGATCTCCGGCCCGGGCCGGCTCGAGGTCTCGAGCCCGGTCACGCTGACCGGCGACAACACCCAGGGCGGCGACATCGTGCTGGGCAGCACGCTGCGCGTGGGCGACGGCGCGAACGCGGGCTCCATCACGGGCAACCTCTCGGGCTTCGGCCGCGTGGTGTTCGACCGCGGCCCGGGCCGCGTGGCCTACGACGGCGCCATCGGCGGCAGCATCGCGATCGACAAGGAGAACGCCGGCACCCTGGCGCTCGGCGGCGCGCACGACACCGACGGCCGCACCCGCGTGCTCGGCGGCACGCTGCTGGTCAACGGCGCGTTGCCGCGCAGCACGGTCGAGGTGGCGAGTGGCGCCACGCTGGGCGGCCTCGGGCAGGTGAAGGCGGCCACGGTGCGCGCGGGCGGCACGCTGGCGCCCGGCGACGGCGGCGTGGGCACCTTCGCCGTGCTCGGCGACCTGACACTCGATCCCGGCAGCCGGCTGCACTACGACCTCGGCACGCCGGGCGTGCCGGGCGCCGGCGACCTCGTCACCGTGGCCGGCAACCTCACGCTCGACGGCAGCCTCGACGTCAGCGAGCGCGTGGGCTACGGCAACGGCGTGCAGACCCTGATGCGGGTCGACGGCAGCATCGCCGACAACGGCCTCGAGCTCGGCGCCATGCCCACGGGCTTCACGCACGCCGTGCACGTGCGCGGCTCGACGGTGGAGCTCGAGGTCAGCGGCGGCGCGGTCGGCACCAACCAGTTCTGGGACGGCGGCGGCACGGCCGGCGACGGCGTGGTCGCGGGCGGCGACGGCAACTGGCGCTATCTCGAGCCGCAATGGACCGACATCGCGGGGCGCAACGCGGAGGCCTGGAACGGCAACATGGCGATCTTCCAGGGCCGCGCGGGCGCGGTCACCATCGACGGCCTGTTCGACTTCAAGGGCATGCAGTTCCGCAGCGACGGCTACCGGCTCGAGGAGGGCTCGCATGCCGAGGGCTCGCTGCCCGGGCGGCTGGTGCCGCAGCTGGACGAAGCGCCGGTGCGCGTCGACGCGGGCGTCACCGCCACCTTCAACGTGGGCATCGAGGGCCCGGGCGGCATCCTCAAGACCGGCCCCGGCACGCTGGTGCTCGCGGGCCGCAACGACCACGGCGGCGTCACCGCGGTCGACGAGGGCGTGCTGCGCGCGGGCCGCGCCAACACCTTCAGCGAGGCCTCGCACCACGACGTGCGCCGCGGCGGCACGCTCGACCTCGCGGGCCACGACCAGACCGTGGCCGGCCTCACGGTGGCGGGCACGGTCTCGCTGGTCGGCACCGAGCCCGGCACGCGGCTGACCGTGCGCGGTCCCTATGTGGGGCAGGACGGCACCCTGCGCCTGGGCACGCGGCTCGGCGACAGCGGCAGCCTCAGCGACCGGCTGGTGATCGACGGCGGCGTCCGCGAGGAGACCCTCGCCCTGAAGGCCGGCACCGTGAGCGCCACCGCGACCGGCCTGCGCGCCAATGCCGCCGCCAGCGTCACGGGCCGCACCCAGGTGCAGATCGTCAACCTCGGCGGCCTGGGCGCGCTGACCACCGGCGACGGCATCGAGGTCGTGAGCGCGATCAATGGCGCCACCACCACCGCGCAGACCACGCGCGACGCCTTCGCGCTCGTGGGCGGCCACGTGGACGCGGGCGCCTTCGAATACCGGCTGCACGCGGCCGATGCGCAGGGGCTCGGCGAGAACTGGTACCTGCGCTCGAGCGTGGGGGTGACGCCGCCCCCGCCGCCACCCCCTCCGCCCCCCGCGCCGCCTTCGTCCGGCGGCGGCAGCGCCGAGCCGCCGCCCGCGCCCCCGCCGACGCTGCCGCCGGCCCCCGTGCCGGTCGAGCGCCCGGCCTACCGCGTGCAGGTGCCGATGCTCGCCGCGCTGCCCGCGCAACTGCGCGAGAGCGACCTCACGATGCTGTCGAACCTGCACCAGCGCAGCGGCGCGCTGCCGGCCGCCGGCGACGGCCCGCCCCTGCGCCGCGCCTGGGGCCGCGTCATCGTGGCCGATCCGACGCTGGCGCAGCGCGGCGCGGTCGACCCGCGCAGCGAGATGCACCTGGGCGGTTTCCAGGCCGGCACCGACCTCTGGGCCGGCGCCGGTTGGCGCGCCGGCGTCTACGTGGGCCAGCTCGAGGGCAAGGCCGACGTGCAGGGCTTCGCGAGCGGGCTGTGGGGCGCCATCGGCCGCACCGACCTGCGCAGCCGCTACCTCGGCGGCTACGCCACCTATGCGAATGCCGCGGGCTTCTATGCCGACGCGGTGCTGCAGTTCGGCCGCCACGACTACACGGCCCGTCCGCTGGCCGCACTGCCGGTCGAGGGCAAGGGCCGCAGCACCGTGGCCTCGGTGGAGATCGGCCAGCCCTTCGAGCTCGGCGCCGGCTGGGCGCTCGAGCCGCAGCTGCAGCTGATCCACCAGAGCCGCTCGATCGACGAGGCGCTGATCCCCGCCGCGGTGGTGTCGCAGGACAGCGCCAACGGCTGGCTGCTGCGCGCCGGCCTGCGCCTGAAAGGCCGCATCGCCGCGGGCGATGGCGTGGTCGAGCCCTATGGCCGGCTCAACGTCTACAAGGCCTCGGCCGGCCACGATATCGCGCGCTTCGCGGGGCCGGCCGCCTCCACCGACATCGCGAGCGGCGCGAGCGGCACCTCGGCCGAGCTCGCGGGCGGCTTCTCGTGGCGCCTCGGGCCCGCGGTCAGCGTCTACGGCGAACTGGGCCGCCGCTTCGCGCTCGACGGCAACCTGCGCTCGCGCGCCTCGGTGCAGGCGAGCGCGGGGATCAACGTGCGCTGGTGAGGACTCAGGCCGCCGCGTGCAGCGCCGGCCGCCGCGCGCTCCAGGGCATCGCCTGCTCGAGCTGCGCCGCGAGTTGCAGCAGCGTGGCCTCGTCGCCCATCGGCGCCATGCACTGCACGCCGATCGGCAGGTCGCCGGCCATTGCCAGCGGCAGCGAGATCGCGGGCTGGCCCGTGAGGTTGGCCAGCGGGGTGCAGGCGGCGTAGTCGAACAGGTGGTCGAAGAAGCCCTGCGCATCGCGCGCGGCATCGTCCTGGTCGAGCACGCCCAGCGCCACCGGCGGGGTGCGCATCGTGGGCGAGAGCAGGATGTCGTGCCGCGCGAAGAAGGGCGCGACCTCGCGCGACACCGCGTTCATCTGCATCAGCGCCAGTTCCAGGTCGAGCGCGCTCAGCCGCAGCCCGTGCTCGGCGGTGGCGCGCGTGCAGGCCTGCACCTGGGCCAGCGCCTGGTCGACGGTGATCTGCAGCGCCTGCGCCACCCCCGCCACGCCGGCCGCGAGGAACGAGGACCAGAAGGTGCGCGTGGCCGCGAGGAAGGCCTCGTGCGCATAGGCGGGCGTGTCCCATTCCACGACGTGGCCCTGGTCGGCGAGCACCGCCGCCGTGGCCTCGACCGCCTCGACGCAGGCGCGCGCGGCCGGCTGCGTGCCCGGGAACTGCGTCGTGACCGCGATGCGCAGCCGGCGCGGCGGCGTGCCGATGGCCTGCGCATAGGGCTGCGCGGGCGGCGCCATCAGGAAGGGATCGCCGAGCTCGGGGCCGTGCATCGCGTCGAGCGCGCCGGCGGCATCGCGCACCGTGCGGCACACCACGCCCTCGATGCCCAGCCCCATCAGCGGCAGGCCGTAGCCCGGGCCCGCGCTGACGCGGCCGCGGCTGGGCTTGAGCCCGACCAGGCCGCAGGCCGCGGCCGGGATGCGGATCGAGCCGCCGCCGTCGTTGGCATGCGCGACCGGCACGATGCCCGCGGCCACCGCCGCGGCCGAGCCGCCGCTGGAGCCGCCCGTGCTGTGCGCTGGGTTCCAGGGGTTGCGCGTGGCGCCGCCGAAGGCGCTCTCGGTGGTGGCGTTGAAGCCGAACTCGGGCGTGTGCGTGCGCCCCAGCGTGGCGAAGCCCGCGCGGCGGAAGCGCGCCATCAGCGCGCTGTCGGCCGGCGCGGGCAGGCCCGCTCCGAACAGCCGGCTGCCGGCCTGGCAGCGCACGCCCTCGGCCTGCAGCACCAGGTCCTTGATGAGGAAGGGCACGCCGCCGAACGGACCCTGCGCCTCGTGCGCGAGCGGCGCGTCGAACAGCTCGATGATGGCGTTGAGTTGCGGGTTCAGCGCGGCCGCGGCCTCGCGCGCGCAGCGCTGCGCCTCGGCGGCGGTGGTCTCCTTGCGGCGGATGGCGTCGGCGAGCGCGGTGGCGTCGAGGCGGCTGTAGTCGGCGAGATGCATGGCGGGGTCCTGTGTCTTCGTTGGAGTGAAAGGCCGCCCGCAGCGTAGGTGGGGCTCGGCAATCGCGGCAGTCGTTCAGATGAACGATGCGGGAATCTCCGTGCCCCGCGCGCACGGCGCGCGCCTAAGATCGCGCCGCATGGCGCAGCAGGCTTTTCCGTCGGTGTCGGGCGTTCCCGCCGAGCAGCTCGGTGCGATGCTGCTCGGCCTCTATCCGCTGGCGGCCGAGCCCGAGCGGCTGGGCGCGGGCGCGCTGCTCGACTGGCTGGCGCGCCACATCGCCTTCGACGGCGCCTGGTTCGGCCGCTCGCTGTTCGAGGCTGGCACCCTGCGGCCGCAGGGCGGCCACACGCGCGGCCTGGCGCCCGGTTTCGTGAACGACTGGTGCCGCGTGCGGCATATCGATCCCGTGGTGCCGGCGGCCATGGCGCAGCCCGGCCATGGCGTCGCGCTGGCCGCGCACGAGCTGCCGCCCGTGGCCTCGATGCGCGCCTTCGCGGCCGACCACGGCATCGGCCAGGCGCTCAGCGTGATCGTGCCCGCGCCCGGTTCGCCGTGGTGGATGCACCTGTCGCTCTACAGCCGCGAGGCGGCCGGCCTCGGGGCGCGCGCGCAGGCGCTGGTCGAGCTGCTGATGCCGCACCTGGTGCTGGTGCAGGGGCTGGGATTGCACGAGGCGCCGGTGCCGGCGCCGGCTGCCCTCACGCTGCTGAGCCGCCGCGAGGCCGAGGTGGCGCGGCTGTTCGCGCAGGGGCAGAGCTACAAGATGGTGGCGCGCACGCTCGGCAGCTCGCCGGCCACGGTGCGCCATCACCTGCGGCAGGTCTATGCCAAGCTGGGTGTCACGAGCAAGGTGCAGATGGCGCGGCTGGTGGGCGCGCAGGCCGCATAGGCCCGAACGCCGCGCCTGCTCGCTTACTTGTCGCCGTCGGGAATCACCGCATCGGCCGCCGCGCCCACCGCCTTGCCGGTGATGCGCGCGGTGCCGATCGCCGCGTCGGCCGCGAGGCCCACGGCGCCCGCGGTTACGCTGACCGCGGTGCTCGCCACCGAGACCACCGCGCAGCCGCCGAGCACGGCCAGCAGCGCCGCCGCGAGGGTGGCGCGAAAGAACATCGGCAGCGGTGTCGTCATGGCGGGACCTCTTCGGAAGAACGCGGGATTCAGCGCACGCGCATGCCGGGCGTGGCGCCGGGCCAGGGCTCGAGCACGTGGATGCCCGGCTGGGCCTTCTCGTCGGCGTGGCTGGCGGCGAGCACCATGCCTTCGCTGACGCCGAACTTCATCTTGCGCGGCGCGAGGTTCGCGACCAGCACCGTGAGCTTGCCCACGAGCTGCTCGGGCTGATAGGCCGAGGCGATGCCGCTGAACACGTTGCGCGTCTTGCCTTCGCCGGCGTCGAGCGTGAGGCGCAGCAGCTTGGTCGAGCCTTCGACCTTCTCGCAGGCCACGATCTTCGCGATGCGCAAGTCGATCTTCACGAAGTCGTCGATGCCGATGGTGGGCGCGATGGCCTCGCCGCCGGGCAGCGCATCCGCCGCGGGTTCGGCGGCGGGGGCCGCCACCGGCTCGGGCGCGTCGAACAGCTGGTCGACCACCTTGGCGTCGGCACGCTGCATCAGGTGCTTGTACTCGCCGATCGCATGGCCCGCGGGCAGCGCCTGCGCGGCATCGGCCCACTCGAGCGGCGCGATCTTCAGGAAGGCCTCGACGTTCGCGGCCAGCGCCGGCAGCACCGGCTTGAGGTACAGCGTGAGCAGGCGGAAGGCCTCGATGCAGACCGTGCACACGTCGTGCAGCCGCGCCTCGGCGCCTTCCTTCTTGGCCAGTTCCCAGGGCTTGTTCTGGTCGACGTATTCGTTGACCTTGTCGGCCAGCGCCATCACCTCGCGCAGCGCGCGCGCATAGTCGCGGCCGTCGTAGAGCGCATGGACCTCGCCGGCCGCCTCGCGCAGCGCGAACAGCAGCGCGTCGCCATCGGCCGACACCTCGCCGAGCTTGCCGCCGAAGCGCTTGCCGATGAAGCCGGCCGCGCGGCTCGCGATGTTGATGTACTTGCCCACCAGGTCGCTGTTGACGCGCGCGACGAAGTCTTCGGGGTTGAAGTCGATGTCCTCGTTGCGGCCGTTGAGCTTGGCCGCGATGTAGTAGCGCAGCCATTCGGCGTTGAGGCCGAGCGACAGGTACCTGAGCGGGTCGATGCCGGTGCCGCGGCTCTTGCTCATCTTCTCGCCGCTGACCGTCAGGTGGCCGTGCACGTAGACCGCGTCGGGCGCCTTGCGGCCGCTGAAGTGCAGCATCGCGGGCCAGAACAGCGTGTGGAAGGTGATGATGTCCTTGCCGATGAAGTGCACCTGCTCGAGCTCGGGATCGGCCATGTACTCGGTGTACGAGATGCCGTCGCCGCCGAGTTCGATGCAGCGCTTGTCGAGCAGGTTCTTGAGCGAGGCCAGGTAGCCCACGGGTGCGTCGAGCCAGACGTAGAAGTACTTGCCCGGCGCATCGGGGATCTCGATGCCGAAGTAGGGTGCGTCGCGGCTGATGTCCCAGTCGCCGAGGCCGCCCTTGCCCTCGTCGTCCTTGTAGAGCCACTCGCGGATCTTGTTCTGCACCTCGGGCTGCACATGGCCGGGCGCGGCGGTCCATTCCTTGAGGTAGGCCTCGCAGCGCGGGTCCGACAGCTTGAAGAAGAAGTGCTCGGAGCTGCGCAGCTCGGGCTTGGCGCCCGAGAGCGCCGAGTAGGGATTGATCAGCTCGGTGGGCGCGTAGACCGCGCCGCAGACCTCGCAGTTGTCGCCGTACTGGTCTTTCGAGTGGCAGTTCGGGCACTCGCCCTTGATGAAGCGGTCGGCCAGGAACATGCCCTTCTCGGGGTCGTAGAACTGTTCGACGCTCTTGGTGCTGATCAGGCCGTTGGCGCGCAGGTCGCGGTAGATGTCCTGCGCCAGCTGGTGGTTCTCGGGGCCGTCGGTCGAGTGCCAGTTGTCGAAGGCGATGTGGTAGCCGTCGAGGTACTGCTTGCGGCCCGCGGCGATCTCGGCCACGAAGGCCTGCGGCGTCACGCCGGCCTTGTCGGCCGCGATGGTGATCGCCGCGCCGTGCGCGTCGTCGGCGCAGACGAAGTTGACGTCGGCACCGTTCATTCGCTGGTTCCGCACCCAGATGTCGGCCTGGATGTACTCCATCATGTGGCCGATGTGGAACTTGCCGTTGGCGTACGGCAGGGCGGTGGTGACGAAGAGCTTGCGCGGGGCGGACATCGGGGGAGGCGCTTTCGGAGTTGCGGGAGCGTCGGAAGCGACGCAGCGGGAGAACCGGGCATTTTAGGTGGCGCCGCGTTCCGGCGGGTTCGATGGCAGCATCGACCCCATGCCGCACCCCGCCGACTCCGATCTTCTCCAGGCCCACGTCGCCACCCTGGCCGCCTCGCCACTCGCGCCCTGGGCCGCGCTGGCGCCCTGGGCGCTGCCGCCGCAGGCGCCGGCCATCGTGCGCCGGCTGCTGGCGGCGCTGCCGGCCGCCGACTACGACATCGACGGCGACGTGGCCGTGCACCGCAGCGCCACCGTCGAGCCCGGCGCGGTGCTCAAGGGCCCGCTGGTCGTGGGGCCGGGCTGCTTCATCGCCGCGGGCGCCTACCTGCGCGGCGGCAACTGGCTCGACGCGCGCTGCAGCATCGGGCCGGGCGCCGAGCTCAAGTCCTCCTTCGTGTTCGCGGGCACCGCGCTCGCGCACTTCAACTTCGTCGGCGATTCGGTGCTGGGCGCGGGCGTCAACCTGGAGGCCGGCAGCATCGTCTGCAACCACCGCAACGAGCGCGCCGCCAAGGAGATCCTGGTGCGCGGCGCGGACGGCACGCTGCGGCCCACCGGTTGCGAGAAGTTCGGCGCCCTGGTCGGCGACGGCGCGCGCATCGGCGCCAACGCGGTGATCGCGCCGGGCGCGCTGCTGGCGCCGGGCCGGGCCGGGTCGTGGCGCGGGCATCGCTGCTCGACCAGGAGATCGCGCCATGAACGCGTCCGCCCGCCACGCGCTGCTGGTCCACGGCCCGGCGCGCATCGTCGAATGGACCCATCCGCTGACCGACGCCCGCGAGGCCACCGACGTGGTCGGCGCCTGCTTCGAGCACGACACCGACCGCCTGCTGCTCGACGAGGCCGTGCTGCCGCCGGCCTTCTTCGCGCTGCGCACCCGCTTCGCGGGCGAATTCCTCGAGAAGCTGCAGACCTACCGCCTGCGCGCGGCCGTGGTGGTGTCGCCCGCGGCCGAGCATGGCGAGCGCTTCGCCGAATACCTGCGCGAGGCCCGCCAGGGCCGCTACTGCCGTTTCCTCGACAGCCGCGAGGAGGCGTTGGCCTGGCTGGCCCGCGAATGACCCTCGCGACGCCGGGCCTCGTCAAGGCGGTGCCATGGGCCCGGCGTTATTCTTCGGCCTCCGCGCGCCCCGGCGGCCGCGACTCCCCATTCCTCGACCAAGGGCGCCCCTCATGACCACCCCCATTCCCGCAACCCTGATCCCCGGCGACGGCATCGGCCCCGAGATCGTCGACGCCACGCTGGCCGCGCTCGACGCGCTGAAGGCGCCCTTCACATGGGACCGCCAGATCGCCGGCCTGGGCGGTGTCAAGGCTTCGGGCGATCCGCTGCCCGCGGCCACGCTCGACAGCATCCGCCGCACCCGGCTCGCGCTCAAGGGCCCGCTCGAGACGCCCTCGGGCGGCGGCTACCGTTCGTCGAACGTGCGGCTGCGCGAGGAGTTCGAGCTCTACGCCAACCTGCGCCCGGCGCGCACCATCATCCCGGGCGGGCGCTTCGACAAGATCGACCTGATGGTGGTGCGCGAGAACCTCGAGGGCCTGTACATCGGCCACGAGCACTACGTGCCGATCGACGGCGACCCGCATGCCGTGGCCATGGCCACCGGCATCAACACGCGCCAGGGCAGCCGCCGCATCCTCGAGTACGCGTTCCAGACCGCCGTGGCCACCGGCCGCAAGAAGGTCACGATCGTGCACAAGGCCAACATCATGAAGGCGCTCACGGGCATCTTCCTCGAGACCGGCCTCGACCTCTACGAGAAGAAATACAAGGGCCAGTTCGAACTCGACACGGTCATCATCGACGCCTGCGCGATGAAGCTGGTGCTCAACCCCTGGCAGTTCGACATGCTGGTCACCACCAACCTGTTCGGCGACATCCTGTCGGACCTGGTGGCGGGCCTGGTCGGCGGCCTGGGCATGGCGCCCGGCGCCAACATCGGCACCAACGCCGCGATCTTCGAGGCGGTGCACGGCTCGGCGCCCGACATCGCGGGCAAGGGCATCGCGAACCCGATCGCGCTGATGCTTGCGGCCGCGCTGATGCTCGATCACTGCAAGCTGCCCGAGCTCGCCACGCGCCTGCGCCAGGCCATCGACGACACGCTCAACATCGACCAGGTGCGCACCGGCGACCTGGGCGGCAGCGCCGGCACCGGGGCCTTCACGAAGGCGCTGGTGGCGCGCATCCAGAACGCCTGAGGCGCGGCGCGCCGGCCGACGATCCCGATGCCCAGGCGCCTGCTGTGGCTGTCGATGCTGGTGGCGGGGCTCGTGCTGGGCCTGGCAGCGTCGGCGCGCGCCGAGCCGGCGCGCTACACGGTGGTGCGCGTCGACCTGCGCAAGGACCGGCTCTCGCTGTTCCTCAACGATGACAGCGGCACCGCCTTCAAGCGCTTCGACCGGCTGCAGGCCTGGCTGGCCGAGCGCGGGCGCCGGCTCGACTTCGCGGTAAATGCCGGCATGTACCACGCCGACTTCGCGCCCGTGGGCCTCCTGGTGCGCGAGGGCCGCGAGGAGTCGCCGCTCAACCTCGAGGTCGGCACCGGCAATTTCTTCCTCCGGCCCAACGGCGTGTTCTTGGTCTCGGACGAGGGGCCGCGCGTGATCGAGTCGTCGGAATACCCGGCGCTCGCGCCGCGGCTGCGCGGCCTGTCGATCGCCACCCAGTCGGGCCCGCTGCTGCTGCGCCATGGCGCGGTGCATCGCTCGTTCATCGTCGACTCGCCCTCGCGCAAGATCCGCAACGGCGTCGGCGTGTCGGGCCACACGGCGATCTTCGTGCTCAGCGAGACGCCCGTGAACTTCCACGAGTTCGCGCTCTATTTCCGCGACGTGCTGCACTGCCGCGACGCGCTCTATCTCGACGGCACCGTCTCGGCCCTGCATTCGACCGCGCTCGGGCGCAGCGACTTCGTGCGCGAGCTCGGGCCCATACTCGCGGTCGTTTCGCCCTGAATCCCGTTCCCCTTCGTTTTCCCGCCGAGCCATGACCACTGCGCTGCCCGTCCTGTCCCTTGTCGAAACCCGCGTCCTCGGCGTGCTGGCCGAAAAGCAGCGCACCGTGCCCGACAGCTATCCGCTGACGCTCAACGCGCTGGTGTCGGGCTGCAACCAGAAGACCAGCCGCAACCCGGTGCTCGAGCTCAGCGAGTCGCAGGTGCAGGCCGCGATCGACAGCCTCAAGGGCTACAGCCTGGTGGCCGAGACCAGCGGCGGCCGCGCCTGGCGCTATGAGCACAACATCGACCGCGTGCTGCGCATTCCCTCGCAGTCGGTGATCCTGCTCACGGTGCTGATGCTGCGCGGCCCGCAGACCGCGGGCGAGCTGCGCATCGCCTGCGACCGCATGCACAACTTCGCCGACATCTCCTCGGTCGAGGGCTTCCTCGACGAGCTGTCCGAGCGCTCGGCCGGCGCGCTGGTGGTGAAGCTCGCACGCCTGCCCGGCGCGCGCGAGAGCCGCTGGGCGCACCTGCTGAGCGGCACGCCGGCCGAGGAGGCCGCGCCCGCGGGCGGCTACGAGGCGCCGCGCGCCGCGCACGATGTCTCGCTGGGCGAGGTGGCGGCGCTCAAGGCCAACGTGGCGCGGCTCGAGGCCGAGGTGGCGCAGCT
Organism: Variovorax endophyticus; assembly: GCF_025376855.1. Lineage (NCBI taxonomy): Bacteria > Pseudomonadati > Pseudomonadota > Betaproteobacteria > Burkholderiales > Comamonadaceae > Variovorax > Variovorax endophyticus. The sequence continues at coordinate 2,614 of NZ_JAHUTH010000025.1, read as the reverse complement.
CAAGGCGCTGCTCGGGCGGGTGTGCTCGGAGCTCGGGATTTCCGACGCGGGCTGAACGGCCGGCGCTCAGGCCTCCGTCGATTGCGGCTGCAGCGCCTCCTCCCAGCCGAAGAAGCGCAGCACCTCCTCGCGCTGCTTCATCGCGTCGGCATGCCCGAGTGCCATCAGTTCGCGCGTGTAGCCCGACTCGAACAGCAGGTAGCTCGCGAGCGCGCCGCCCTTGACGTCGGCCGCGACCTGCGAGCCGCCGAGCAGGTGGCGCACGGCGCCGGGCAGGGCGTCGACGTGGCGCGCGGCGATCACGTCGAGGCGTTCCGAGGGCGAGATCACCAGCAGGTCGATCGGTCGCAGCGCGCTCTCGGCGCGCGCCTCCTCGGGGATCAGGCCCAGCGTGTGGTTGATGCGGCGCAGGCGCTCGATGTCGACCGCCAGCGCGTCGAGGAAGATGCTCGACAGCGCATGGCCCGCGATCTGCGCCATGGTCGGGTAGCCGCTGTGGGTGTTGGGCGCGGGCGCCTCGCGCGGCTCGTGCATGCGACCCGCGCCGATCACCACGATGCGCTGCGCGCCCAGGTGGATGGCCGCGGCGATCGGGGCCGACTGGCGCATCGAGCCGTCGCCGAAGTACTCGGTGTGGCCTTCCATCGGCAGCGCCGTGGCCGGGAACACGAAGGGGATCGCGGCCGAGGCCAGCAGGTGGGCGTGCGAGATGCGGCAGCCCACCGACAGCCGCTGCGAGCGCACCCAGGGCGCCATCGGCGTGCCCGACTCGAAGAAGGTCACGTGCTCGCCCGAGCTGTAGCTCGAGGCCGTGACCGCCAGCGCCCGCAGGTGGCCCTGCTGCATCAGCTTCGGCAGGCGGTCCAGCGGCACCATGCGCTCGAGCATCTGCGACAGCGGCGTGTTGTCGAGCAGGGAGCGCGGCTTCACGCGCATCCAGTTGGCCGCGAAGCGCCCCAGGCCCAGCAGCATGCGCCAGCGCGCGCCGCTGCCGATGACCGAGAGCGAATCGGCGCGATAGACCTGGCCGGCGCGAAATTCGCCCCAGAACTGCGCGATGTGGGCCACCACGGCGTCGAAGTCGTCGGCGCCGCAGGCCAGCACGGCCGCGTTGATGGCGCCGGCCGAGGTGCCGGTGATGACCGGGAAGGGGTTGCCGCCACCGGCGGCGCCGGCCGCGCGCCGGATCTCGGCGATGGCCTGCAGCACCCCCACCTGGTAGGCGGCGCGGGCGCCGCCGCCGGTGAGCAGCAGGCCGGTCGTCGCGGGGCTTGTCTCTGGCATTTTTCGGTTATTCGAGGCGTTGGAGGTCGCCCCGGGTGGGGCGCACTAGACTACCCGCCTTCCAGGAGTTAGATCAATGGCCATCACCCCCGAGGCAGTCTCGAACGCGCTCAAGAGCGTCGCAGACCCCAACACCGGCAAGGACTTCGTGTCCACCCGCGCGCTCAAGAACCTGCAGGTCTCGGAGGGCGACGTGTCCTTCGACATCGAGCTCGGCTATCCCGCGAAGAGCCAGCACGCGGCGCTGCGCAAGGCCCTGGTGGCCGCGGCCAAGACGGTGCCGGGCGTGGACAACGTGTCGGTCAACATCACGACCAGGGTCATCAGCCATGCGGTGCAGCGCGGCGTGCAGCTGATGCCCAACGTGAAGAACATCGTGGCCGTGGCCTCGGGCAAGGGCGGCGTGGGCAAGAGCACCACCGCGGCCAACCTGGCGCTGGCGCTGGCGGCCGAGGGCGCGCGCGTGGGCCTGCTCGACGCCGACATCTACGGCCCGAGCCAGCCGATGATGATGGGCATCGAGGGCCGCCCCGAGAGCACCGACAACAAGACCATGGAGCCGCTGGAGAACCACGGCGTGCAGGTGATGTCGATCGGCTTCCTGGTCGACGCCGATCAGGCCATGATCTGGCGCGGCCCGATGGCCACGCAGGCGCTCGAGCAGCTGCTGCGCCAGACCAATTGGAAGGACCTCGACTACCTGATCGTCGACATGCCCCCGGGCACCGGCGACATCCAGCTCACGCTGAGCCAGCGCGTGCCGATGACCGGCGCGGTGATCGTGACCACGCCGCAGGACATCGCGCTGCTCGACGCCAAGAAGGGCATCAAGATGTTCGAGAAGGTCGGCGTGCCGATCCTCGGCCTGGTCGAGAACATGGCGGTGCACGTGTGCTCGAACTGCGGCCACGTCGAACACATCTTCGGCGCCGATGGCGGCAAGAAGCTGGCCGAGCAGAATGGCATGGCCTACCTGGGCGCGCTGCCCTTGTCGATCGACATCCGGCTGCAGGCCGACAGCGGCAAGCCCACGGTGGTGGCCGATCCCGAGGGCGAGATCGCCGGGCTCTACCGTGCCGTGGCGCTGCAGGTGGCGGTGGGCATTGCCGAGAAGGCCAAGGATTTCTCGGCGAAGTTTCCGACGATCACGGTCAGCAAGAGTACCTAGGATGGGTTGCGGGGGCTTGGTGGGTTGTGCTTCTTTTCGGTGGAGCTACGTGCGGGAGCGGGCTCACGCCGACGGGGTACTCCCCTCCGCGAATGTCCCCCGGCCTGCGGCCTCCTCCTTTATTTCGCTGCGGGGAGTACCCCATCGACGTGAGCCTGGACA